>JBDTLP010000111.1:0-14462 GCA_039934735.1 Ferruginibacter sp.
AAACAGTTCCTTGCCTACGAGGAGGATATAGTTTTGTAGTAACATCGGGGTGGAGTAATCCAAGAGAAGTGTATACCATTGGAGACAGTTTGCATCTTCATTCTAGTTTTTCAAAAACCTTAACAGACCAGGTAAATACCAGTTGGGTAGTCGACTACAGTAATTCTGTTGGAATAGGTGGAAACATTACTCTTTATGAATTTGATACTGTCTTGCACAAGGTAATAGATGCAGTAAATAAGTTTAATTATTTTGTTACTAGGGGAACTTTAAACACGTCTCCATTAAGTCCTTTAAATATCAAAGATGTTTATTACGAAGAATTGTCGACATCTTATGATGTTGACTTGAGTATTTTACCGACAGTCAAGGGGATTTATGCAATTTATATTTCAGATTTATATAGTAATGGTTTACGCGGTGATGATTGTACTAATGCAGGTTTTTCAAACACTCTGACAAATACCAATAAAAATATCAACCTATTCGAATATGCGATGAACCGGCCGCCTGCTTCTCAATTTGAAATAGACCGGATATACTGTTTCAGGGTGCAATAAAGGTAAAGTTTTTGAAATGGGTTGCTAATTGTAGCGACTCCCTATTACAAAAAGGATTGGGGTATATAATCAAGGGGACATGGCATATGCAAATTATACTTTTGTTAAGCCAAATCCCACTGATGGGAATGATAGCGAATTAGCCTATTGGGTGGCGGCAACTGTGCATAACACGGTTATTGAGCAGCGTGAATATGCTGAGCAGGATCATATGGCAGCACCTCCATTACATTTGAATATCTTGCTTTCTAACTTTAATACGGAAAATTCCAGGTCATCGGGGTCTACTCCTTTATGGAATAAATGCAATGTGCTGGCGGCTGAACTGCCTACCTTGCAAGCTTTTGTAGAATATTTTATTGCGGAACCAAGTTTAATAGCTGCGCCTATGGGAACATTAGTTGATATTTTGAAAAAAGAAACTGATATTTCAATTAATTATCTTGCAAACCATTATGATTATAATTGTGAATTGACTTCGGCAGTCGTTAAATCTCTTGCTTACCATGAACTGGGGCATGCTTCACATTATTCACAGGTAGGTTGTAATTTTTGGTATACCTATCGTTCGAGCATTGCCAGTGAAATATTTTTGGGAAACGGTTCTACGAAGCCTTACGGTGATGGTACCGAACCCAATGCAGGGATTATCGCTGTGGGTGAAATGTGGGGTTGGACAATAGAACATATTTACACTGACCGGCATTATGGAGATGGAGGAGCAACAGGGCCTTTAGCGACTGGAGGGTTTACCTCACTTTTGCAGGGTACTTATTGGCTCAACTACCACATTTTCTTACTTTTAGTGTAGTTGAATGCCTGCCCGACAAGTCATTCAGGCGGGGATAGAAGCCTTAACAAGGAATGAGTATAAGGATATTATTGTTGAAAGCTTGAAGCACTGTATAAAAAACAAAGGGTTGGTATTGAATGCATGGATAATTATGAGTAATCATGTACATTTAATCGGGAGTGCAAAGATTCAGTTTACAATAAGTAACATTTTGCGTGATTTCAAAAAGTTTACCAGTAAAAAAATCTTTAAAGCAATCAAAGAAAATCCTAACGAAAGCCGAAGAGATTGGATGGTCTATATGTTTGAAAGAGCGGGTAAGCGAAACAGTAATAACAAGGATTTCCAATTTTGGCAGCAAGACAATCATCCGATTGAATTAAGCAATCCTGCAATGATTAAACAAAAGTTAGATTATTTGCATGAGAATCCGGTAAGGCCCCCGCTGGCGCAAGTGTTCCGCAGGATCACTTGTGTCTATTTAAGTCTGCCAGTCTGCGACTGGGTTAGTATTAAATATTTTTTTGCTGAACTAAATTTTCATTAGTTGTAAAACTGCCATACGTCTGTTGCAATAGATATCTTAGTACCAAACGTACTACTATGTCAGTTAAATACAAAACAGGAGATGATCAATTACCACATTTTCTTACTTTTAGTGTAGTTGAATGCCTGCCCGACAAGTCATTCAGGCGGGGATAGATGCCTTAACAAGGAATGAGTATAAGGATATTATTGTTGAAAGTTTAAACCACTGCATAGAAAATAAAGGAATGTTATTAAATGCGTGGATTATAATGAATATAGGATTAGGTAGAATAAGCGCATAGCCTTTACCAGCTTTGGTTAGCACTTTAAATTCGTTGCTTTCGCCTCCACAGCCGGCGGGCTGCGTACCTGCACCGTCGCTCCTTTCCGCCGTTTGAAAAAATATGCTGCGCATTTTTTCAATTCCGACTTCGTCGGAACCCGACGGAAAGATGCGCCTTATGCAGGTACTGATAGAATTCCAAACTCTTTTTCATTCGAAACTTAAGCCTGAAAAGAGATTGCGCTTGTTCTACCTAATCCTATAATGAATAATCATTTACATTTAATAGCGAGTGCAAAAATTGATTTTACAATAAGTAACATTTTGCGTGATTTCAAAAAGTTTACCAGTAAACAAATCTTTAAAGCAATCAAAGAAAATCCTAACGAAAGCCGAAGAGATTGGATGGTCTATATGTTTGAAAGAGCGGGTAAGCGAAACAGTAATAACAAGGATTTCCAATTTTGGCAGCAAGACAATCATCCGATTGAGTTAAGCAATCCTGCAATGCTTAAACAAAAGTTAGATTATTTGCATGAGAATCCGGTAAGGGCAGGTATCGTATTTGAACCGCAAGATTATGTGTACAGTAGCGCTGTGGATTACTACACAAATCGAAATGGTCGTATCTTGATTGAGCATTTGCAGTGCTAAGACCGGTCGAAGACCTGCAATCTTAAAAAGACACAAGTGATCCTTCGGAACACTTGCGCCAGTGGTGGAGAAGAAATTTACTAACGGTTCAATACCGACACGTTATGTTATGGAAGCTACAGGTGTATATCATGAGTTGTTGGCTTATTATTTAGATGATCATAAACAGGAAGTAAGTATTGTATTTCCTAATAAGATCAGCAATTATGCCCGTTCTTTAAATGTAAAAACAGTAACGGACAAAACAGCTTCAGAAGCTATTGCAAGTTTTGGTCTGGAGCGAAATGTTGAAAAATGGACACGGCCTAATAGTTTATTTAAAAAATTAAGACAACTTAGTCGTGAACGTGGACAGCTGGTAGAAATGCGGACTATGATAAAAAATCATTTACATGCAGAACTGGCCGGAGCAGCGCCTAACAGTAGCAGCATCACCAGAACAAAAAAGCAAATTGCATTTTTAAATAAGCAGGAAGAAGAAATCAAAGAAGAGATTTTACTATTGTCAAAACAAGACAGTAAAGTAAACGAATCGATTAAGCTTATATGCTCAGTTCCAGGAATAGGTTTAACAACAGCTGTTAGCATTTTAGCTGAGACGAATGGTTTTGAATTGATTCGTAACAAAAGACAATTAACCAGCTATTCTGGTTTAGATGTGAAAGAAAAGCAATCTGGAACTTCAGTAAAAGGAAAACCAAGAATATCAAAACAAGGAAATAAAAATCTTAGAAAAGCAATGCATTTGCCAGCACTTACCTGTATCAGACATGATCAACGATTCAAAGCTATTTTTATAAGATTAGTTTCCAAACATGGCATAAAAATGAAGGCTGTTGTTGCAGTGCAAAGAAAATTATTAGAAATGACTTATACAGTATTCAAAACCAATAAACCGTATGAAAAAAATTACTTAACCAAACAAAACGAAGAAATCGAATTAGCAGAAATAAAATAAAAAATTAGGGGGCAATCATAAAGACTGCCCCGCTAAACAGGCTGGCTTAAGCCGCCTAAAGAACAAAAATAATTAATTAAAATCATTTGGTTATTAACACAGAATCTCTGTGTCTTCGTGCCTTTGTGTCTCCGTGTCTTCGTGGTTCAAAACCACCGAGTATTTTCTGAAACACAGAGACACAGAGACACAAAGGCACAAGGAGAAATCAATGCCGTGCTTTCATTGTCAATTGCCAATTATCAATTGTCAATTTAACTGATTTCTCCTACCTTTGCGGCTCGAAAATTACAGGTTAATAAAAGTATATACGTTATGAGTGGCGCCTTAAAAGAAGTAAGAAACAGGATAAAAAGCGTACAGAGCACACAGCAGATTACGAAAGCCATGAAAATGGTGAGTGCTGCCAAGTTGCGCCGTGCCCAGGATGCCATTACCCAGATGCGCCCGTATGCACAAAAATTGCAGGAAATGCTGAGCAATATTGTCAGCGCCAGCGAAGGTGATGTGGCGATGGATCTTGCTGTTGAAAGGCCTGTTGAAAAAATATTGGTAATTGTTGTAACCAGCGACAGGGGCTTGTGCGGCGGTTATAACAGCAATCTTATAAAACTTGCCAAGCAGGTAATCAAAGAAAAATATCTAACACAATTCGATAAAGGAAATGTACAGGTTTTACCAATTGGTAAAAAAGGCTACGAGCATTTTACAAAAAATGGTTTTAAAGTAGTAGATGCTTATTGGGATATATTTTCCGGGCTTAGTTTCGATAAAGTACAGGCGGCTGCAAAATATGCCATGGAAGCTTTTGCTACCAGAACAATTGATGCTGTGGATCTTGTTTACAGCGAATTTAAAAATGCAGGAACACAACGTTTTATTGCTGAACCATTTTTACCCGTACAAAAAGTAGCAGAGACAGCAAACAAAAAGAAAGCTGACTTTATTTTTGAACCAAACCAGGCCGTTCTTATTGAAGAATTAATGCCAAAAATATTGAACACGCAATTATACAAAGCCGTATTGGATGCCAATGCCAGTGAGCATGGTGCCCGCATGACTGCCATGGATAAAGCGAGCGACAATGCCAACGAACTATTAAAATCATTGAAAATAAGTTACAACCGTGCAAGGCAGGCTGCCATTACAACAGAACTTACAGAAATTGTGAGTGGGGCGGCGGCGTTGCAAGGCTAATCAATTTGGAAATTAGACAATTTGGAAATTTGGAAATGAGAAAGTTTCTAATTATTGCATGTTTTTAATTTCCAAATTAACTAATTACCAAATTTCCAAATTAAACATGGAACTCTCTTTAATTATACCACATATAGAAGCACTCATTTTCGCCAGTGATAAACCATTGACGCCGGTGGAGATCACTGAACTGGTGAATACAGCCCTTGGATTTATTGAGGATCGTGCAAGTCTTGACCAGGTAGATGCTGCCATTGCCGGTATAAAAGAAAAATATGGTTCAGAGTTTTATGCTTTTGAATTGAAACAAATTGGCGGCGGCTGGCAATTTCTTACCAAGCCGGAATTTCATAAGACAGTTGCTTTAATCAACGGCGATAAATTTATAAAAAGACTTTCTACTGCAGCCATGGAAACATTGGCCATCATTGCTTATAAACAACCGATCACTAAAAGCGAGATGGAATCTATTCGTGGTGTAAACTGCGATTATGCGGTACAGAAATTATTGGAAAAAGATCTTGTGATCATCTCCGGAAGAAATGAAGATGCAGTAGGTAAACCACTTATCTATTCTACCTCAAAATCATTCATGGATTATTTTGGCATCAACAGCGCTGATGAATTACCAAAGATCAGTGAGGTATTGATGGAAGAATTGGTGAGAGCAACTGCTGTAAGCGAATCTGCGAAAGAAGAAGATGTCGAAAATACCGAAGCAGCGCTTGATCTGCCACCAGGCGTAATTGTTACTACCGAAAAAACAGAAGAACTGGAAGTGATGAACGGCGTATCACAGATCGAAAATGAAGAGATCGAAAATGTAAAAAAGGAAAATGAGGAAACAGAAACTGCTGGAGACGTAAGCAAGCCAACTGAAGATGAAAATAAAGAGGAAGAAACCTGATCATCACACTCGAGTTTTATACAAAATATTTTTGCCTGCCATTTAATGAAATTTTAACCACAATCTGCTCCCCTCTCTGGAGGAGAGGGGCTGGGGGTGAGGCTTATTAATTTTATTAAAAAAACCACATTATGTCCAACGAACTCTCTTCCACCCAACTCATAAACATCGCTTCCGAATTTGGAACACCTGTTTACATCTACCACGCAGAAAAGATTGCAACCCAATACGAAAAATTAAAACATGCATTTCGCTCTTCTGATACAAAAATATTTTACGCCTGTAAATCACTTACCAACATTAATATTTTAAAGTATCTTTTTTCATTGGGCGCTTCGCTTGATTGTGTAAGCATCAATGAAGTAAAACTTGGGCTGATGGCAGGTTTCACCAAAGAAAATATTTTATACACACCCAACTGTGTTGATTTTGCCGAAATACTCGAAGCAAAAGAGCTGGGCGTGAATATCAACATTGATAACATTTCTATTTTAGAACAATTTGGAAATAAGTTTGGTGCCAGCTATCCTGTTTGCATCAGGCTGAATCCACACATTATGGCAGGAGGGAATTTTAAAATCTCTACCGGGCATGTTGATAGCAAATTTGGTATCTCCATTCACCAAATGCGTCATATTGAGCGGATCGTAAAAACAACGAAGCTCCATATTACCGGATTGCACATGCACACCGGCAGTGAAATAAAAGACATCAATGTTTTTTTGATGGGGCTTGAAGTCATGTTTAGTATGGCGGAACATTTTCCTGAATTAAAGTATATTGACCTCGGAAGCGGATTTAAAGTTCCTTATCAACCCGGCGATACAGAAACGGATGTTGATTTACTTGGCGAAAAAGTGGCTGAAGCATTTTCAAAGTATGAAAGCGACACTGGAAAAAAAATCCAGGTTTGGTTTGAACCAGGCAAGTACCTCGTAAGCCAGGCAGGTTATTTTGTGGTAAAGGCCAATGTCATCAAACAAACGCCTGCAACGGTTTTCGTGGGTGTAAACAGTGGTTTTAATCACCTGATCCGTCCAATGATGTATGATGCTTATCACCATATACAAAACATCTCTAACCCTGCCGGAACTGAACGCATTTATACTGTTGTAGGAAATATCTGCGAGACCGACACGTTTGCCTGGGACCGCACCATTCCCGAAGTAAGGGAAGGCGATCTCCTTGTTTTTCACAATGCCGGTGCCTATGGTTTTGAGATGGCTTCCAACTTCAACTCACGGTTAAAGCCAGCTGAAGTGTTGGTAAAAGATAATAAAGCGGTCCTTATTCGCAAAAGGGATGAGTTTGAAGATTTGTTGCGGAACCAGGTGCTGTAGAGCCCCCTCTATCTCCCCCGAAGGGGGAAGAAACCTGGTAGATCACCTAATAGATTACGGAATATTTTTAGAATCGAATCAGTGAATCAATGGCAATTTTTTTGCGCCAGCAAAAAATCCAGGCTAATATGAGATTTCAGCCTTTGTTAAACTTAAAAACGAAACTCAATATTGTACAATTCATGTTCCGTAGGAACATTTCGTGGGTAGAAATAAAATATCATGCTGGATTTGCGTTCCATTAGGAACGTCTGGTGCAAAATAACAGCTGCAATAGTACCAAACGTTCCTAACGGAACGAAACGCAATCTCCCGACCGAATTATATTGTTCACCTAAAAGAGATATTTGAAGCGCTTCCTTCATCACGGCTTCTGATATCTGACATCCTTCCTGCATTTAGTTAATTATTAACGACCACACGCAAATTATGTTTGCTGATATCAGAATTTCTTATAACATTTATAAAGCGAAAATACACCGCTCTAAAAAACTTACAATTATGGACTCCGCTCATGCGCCCTTCCCGAACAAAAAAAACATTTTTTATTTCTCTTTCCTGATCTTACTTGCCTTTAGTTTTTCTTCCTGTAAAAAAAACGAGAAGAAGTGGCTTGATATTGATCGGGCTTATGCAAAATACATTGAAGCATACAGCACAGGTATCATTTCAAAAACAAGTAGCATCAGGGTTCAGCTTTCAGCTGACGCAGCAACTACTCACACAATTGGCCAGCCAGTTAAAGAAGAATTATTTGAATTTTCTCCCGCAGTAAAAGGAACTACCGTTTGGCTTGATGCAAGAACCATTGAATTCAAGCCTGCTAAAAATTTAGCACCTGATCAATTGTATGAAGTGATCTTTAAATTAGGTGATGTTACAAAAGTTCCGGATGCTTACAGGAATTTTAAATTTAATATTCAAACAACAAAGCCTGCATTTAAAGTAACACAATCAGGTTTACGCAGCAGCGGTGATAAAAGTAAAATGTTTTTAAATGGTGAACTGCTTACTGCAGATGCTGAAGAAGCATCAGTTGTTGAAAAACTTTTATCTGCATCACAAAACAATAATATTTACAAGATCGTATGGCAACACACGGACGCAAATAGAACGCATAGCTTTACCATCAACGATATTAATCGTGCTGAAAATGCATCCGCATTAATATTAAAATGGGATGGTACGCCATTGAATATAAAAAATACAGGTAGCATAACGCTTGCTGTGCCTGCCATTGGTGATTTCAAAGTATTGAATGTAATGGCTGTAAATGATGTGCAGCAATACGCTTCTGTACAATTCAGTGATCCAATCGCCATTGGCCAGGATCTAACGGGATTGATAACAGTAAGCAATCAATCAGATGTTTCTTATACTATAAATGGCAGCGAAGTAAAAATATTTGTTTCCGGAAACCTGGATGGAAATTATACCATCAATACCAATGAAGGAATAAAAAATAGCTGGGGTGCAAGCCTTATGGCTTCCTTTACTTCCAATATTGTTTTTGAGAACAGGCTGCCTTCTGTAAAAATTCATGGCAAAGGAAATATTCTTCCTACTTCAGGAAAATTAGTATTGCCATTTGAATCTATTAATTTAAATGCTGTAGATATCAGCATCATTAAAATTTATGAAAACAATGTTCCGCAATTTTTACAACAGAATGATCTTGCCGGTGACAATGAACTTCGTCGTGTAGCCAAACCTGTTGTTCAAAAAACATTGCGGCTTGATGATGATAAAACACTTGACCTTCATAAAAAACAACGCTTCACTTTAGACATAGATAAATATTTAAAAACAGAACAAGGCGCCATTTATCGGGTAACCATTGGCTTTAGGCCGGAGTATTCACTCTACACAAAAACAAAAGTGGATACAACCAAAGAAAAAAATGATGGCGAAGAAGAAGAGGATTATCGCGATGAGTATAGTTCCGGTTCGCAATCCGCAACAGACGATGACGAAGAATTCTGGAGCAGTTACGATAATTATTATCCATATGGTTATAATTGGGAAAAGAAAGATGATCCTGCCAGCAAATCTTATTATAACAAAGAACGCTGGGCAACAAGAAATATTCTTGCAAGCAATATTGGCATTACTGCTAAACACGGCAATAACAATAATCTCATCGTTGCACTTACAAGTATTCTTACAACTGAACCACTAAGCGGTATCGAGCTTATTGTAATGGATTACCAGCAACAGATCATTGGCAAAGGAACAAGTGGCACGGATGGATTCGCTACACTTGAAATAAAAAAGAAACCATATTTACTCATTGCTAAAAAAGGCAATGAGCGTGGTTATTTAAAATTAGATGATGGAAGTTCACTTTCTTTAAGTCGCTTCGATGTAAGTGGTGAAGAAGTTAAGAATGGTATTAAAGGATTTATTTTCGGTGAACGTGGTGTATGGCGTCCAGGTGATAGTATGTATATCAATTGTATCATTGAAGATAAAACAGGAAATCTTCCTCCAGATCATCCTGTTGAATTTAGTTTGTTTACACCGCAGGGACAATTATATCGCCATGCTGTACAAAGCAATGCAAGCGATGGTTTCTATGTATTCAAAACAGCAACAGATGCATCTGCACCAACTGGAAACTGGAATGCAAAAATAAAAGTAGGCGGTGCTGTTTTTGACAAGAGGATTAAAGTAGAAACAGTAATGCCTAACCGCTTAAAAATTAATCTTGATTTTGGCCAGGATGCCGTATTGGGAGTTAACAGTACCAATACCGGTGCATTAAAAGCAGCCTGGTTATTTGGTACGCCTGGAAAAAATCTTAAAGCAAAAATAGATGCATCTGTAAGCTCAAGAAAAACTTCTTTTGCAAAATTTGCCGGCTATGATTTTGATAATCCTACTGCAAAATATACTACGCAAACAAAAACAGTTTTTGATGGCACACTGGATGAATCAGGTAACGCTACTGTAAAACCGGATTTTGAAATTGGTGAAGATGCGCCGGGTATTTTAACCGCCAATCTTGCTGTAAAAGTTTTTGAACCAGGTGGAAGTTTTAGCATTGATAATATGTCGGTGCCATACAGTCCATTTCAAAGCTATGCAGGTATAAAAATGCCTGAAGGCGAAAAGCCATTCGATTATTTACTCGCAGGAAAAGAGCAGACGGCGCAGATTGTAGATGTAGATAGCAAAGGAAATTTAATGACTGCAGCCAATGATGTGGAAGTTCAATTCTTCCGCATACAATGGCGTTGGTGGTGGGATGAAGGAACGGATAACCTTAGTAACTTCACACAAAATGAATACAATAAATTAATAAAGAAAGAAAATGTACATCTAACTAACGGTCGTGGACAATGGTCGTTTAAAACAGCTTCTTCAGAATGGGGACGTTATCTCGTATTGGTAAAAGATTTAAAAAGCGGCCACACAACAGGCAGCGTATTTTATGTTGATGAACCAGGCTGGCAGAGCCGTTCAGGTAATGAAGATCAATCTGCAGCTTCTATGCTTTCATTTACCAGCAACAAAGAAAAATACAATGTTGGAGATGAGATTAGTCTTTCCATTCCGAGTTCAAAAGGGGGACGCATGCTTGTGAGCCTTGAAAGTGGCAGCAAGGTTATTAAATCTTTCTGGCAGGAAACAAGCCAGGGTCAAACAGTTGTAAAATTCAAAGCAGAAGAAGGCATGGCTCCGAATATATACGCAACAGTAAGTTTATTGCAACCACATGCACAAACGATTAATGACCTGCCAATTCGTATGTATGGTTCTATTCCTTTATTTATTGAAGATAAGAATACGATACTCAAACCGATACTTTCAATACCATCAACCATCAGGCCCGAACAACAAGTTTCCCTTACCGTTAGTGAGGATAATGGAAAAGAAATGACTTACTGTATCGCTGTAGTTGATGAAGGCTTGCTTGATCTTACAAGATTTAAAACACCCGATCCGCATGCAGCCTTTTATGCAAGAGAAGCACTTGGTGTAAAAAGTTTCGACATGTTTGATTATGTGATCGGCGCCTGGGGCGGTGATATTGAAAGAATACTTACAATAGGTGGTGATGCTGATGCAGGACCTGTAAAACAAAAAACAGCGAACAGGTTTAAAGCAGTTGTAAAATACCTCGGCCCATTTCATTTAAAGAGCGGAGAAAAACAAACACAAACTTTTACACTTCCTGCTTATATAGGTTCTGTAAAAGCGATGGTTGTTGCTGCACATAATGGAAGTTATGGTTTTACTGATAAAGCTGTTTCGGTAAAAAAACCATTGATGGTTCTAACAACTTTACCAAGAGTATTATCACCGGGAGAAGTTATAAAACTACCTGTTACTGTTTTTGCAACAGAGAGCAATATAAAAAATGTAAATGTGAGTTTGCAATCAAATGAATTTTTTGAAGTAATTGGAAACCCAACACAAAATGTGAGCTTTAGCCAAATTGGAGACCAGCTTGCATACTTTGATGTAAAGATCAAAAACGCAGTGGGTATTGGAAAAGTAAAAGTGGCTGTTTCATCAGGCGCAGAAAAAGCAAGTGATGAAGTGGAGATTGATGTACGAAATCCAAATCCTGTTATTACGAATGTACAACAGATAACACTTACTGCCGGGCAACAATGGAACATAACAGCCTCACCGATAGGCATACCTGCTTATAGTACTTCGGTTATTGAAGTATCTTCTATTCCTTCAATGAATTTACAAAAGAGATTGAGTTATCTTATTGAGTATCCTTATGGCTGTATTGAACAAACTACTTCTTCTGTTTTCCCTCAATTGGTATTGGGACAATTGACAGAATTAAGTGATTATCAAAAAGCGGAGATCGATAAAAATGTAAAAGCTGGTTTGAGCAGGCTACAACAATTTCAAAGGCCCGATGGCGGATTTAGTTATTGGCCGGGAGGAAATGAAAGCGATGATTGGGGTTCGAGTTATGCAGGACATTTTTTACAGGAAGCTTTGAACAATGGATTTTATGTAAGTGATTATATGATACAACAATGGAAGAGCTATCAAAAAGGAAAAGCAAATAGCTGGGTGCCATCTACTACCAATTTTTATGGCGGTGATCTTGCGCAGGCATATCGCTTATATACACTTGCATTGGCAAAATCTGCCGAACTCGGTGCGATGAACAGGTTAAAAGAATTCAAATATCTTTCTGCAGAAGCAAAATGGAGATTGGCTGCTGCTTATAAATTAGCGGGTCAGGATAATACCGCACTTGATCTCATTAGTAGCTTACCAGTTGAATTTCCAAAACGAACTTCAGCAGGATTAACTTTTGGTTCAGAACTAAGAGACCAGGCAATGGTATTGGAAACACTAACGATCATGGGCAAACGAGAAAAAGCATCTCAATTGCTGGCAACTGTTGCTTCAAGATTGTCTGACGATTATTGGTATAGTACACAAACAACAGCCTACTCATTAATTGCCATTGCAAAATATTGCGGAAAGAATGCATCCGGTTCAAAGATCATTGCATCAACAAATATTGCTGGTGTGAAAGCAGACATCAATTCAGCTTCATACCTGAAACAAATACCGGTAGCATTTAAGAATGGAAACACGCCTGTTCTTTTTACCAATAAAGGAAGCAATACCCTTTACCTGAAATTAATAACACGTGGTAAACCGCTAACAGGTGATAGTACTAAACCTATAAATAACCCGGGCATTCTTGCCATGAATGTAGAATACATTTCACAGAATGGAACTGCAGTTGATGTTTCTAAATTAGCACAGGGGACAGATTTCATTGCTAAAGTTACTATTAAGAACACAGGTAAACGTGGCGCATATTCGCAGATGGCGTTGTCGCAAATATTTGCTTCTGGTTGGGAAATTTTGAATGCAAGATTATCTGATACAGATGGAGAAACTAAATTCAAATCTTCCTGGATGACTTACCAGGATATAAGAGATGACAGGGTTTACACTTATTTTAATATCAACGAAGGAGAAACCCTTACTTATTATGTACAATTAAATGCAACATATCCCGGAAGATATTTCCTTCCTCCCACCCTTAGCCAGGCGATGTATGACAATACGATCACAGCTTCTACTGCGGGAAGGTGGATTGAAGTGGTAAGCAACTAATTTGGTGATTTGGAAATTTGGTGATTTGGAAATTTGGTGATTTGATAATGACAAGTTCGTAATAACTTTAAAACAATCACTCAATTTCCAAATCCTATTTCATGTTACTGAATATTAATAACTGATGTCCTCAAAAGACTGAAACCAATTTCCAAATTTCTAAATTAACTCATTTCCAAATTTTGGATTTCTCTTTAGACATAAAAAGCAAACTCGCTAAATATTCAACCAAAAGTAAAATTATTTTTGCCCTGGTTGTTTTGTTTTGCATTTTGTTTTGGTTTATGCTTCCTAAAAGATTGTTTAAAGATCCAACGAGTTTTGTTATTGAAGATGCTGAGGAAAATCTTTTAAATGCTTCCATAGCTGCTGATGGGCAATGGCGTTTTCCTTACAATAAAAATGTTCCTCAAAAATTTATAGATTGTATAACCACGTTTGAGGATAAACGATTTTTTTATCATCCCGGTATTGATGTGATTGCAATGAGTCGTTCTGTTATTGCCAATATGCGTCATCATCATACGCAAGGCGCCAGTACGATTACCATGCAGGTTGCAAGGCTTTCCTGTAAAAATAAAAAGCGGAGCATCTGGAATAAAATAAAAGAAACAACGCTTGCACTCAGGCTGGAAATGTCTTATTCAAAAAAAGAGATCATTGCACTTTATGCAGCCAATGCACCATTTGGCAGCAATGTAGTTGGACTTGATGCTGCAGCATGGCGTTACTTTGGAAGAAGTTCAGAAAAATTAAGCTGGGCAGAAATGGCAACGCTTGCTGTATTACCCAATGCCCCTTCATTGGTTCATCCCGGAAAAAACAGGGAGTCATTATTGGCAAAAAGAAATCTACTGCTTGATAAACTTTCTCAAGCTGGAAAAATATCTACTCAAAGTTGTGAACTTGCAAAACTGGAACCATTGCCATTAAAACCATTGGCATTGCCACAGGATGCTCCTCATCTTTTGGTGAGATACAAAAAAGAACATAGCGGTATCATATCAACGAAATTAAAAACAACTCTCGATGGCGATCTGCAAAGATCAGTCACAAAAATTATAGAACAGCAACAACAATTACTAAAAGGAAATGGCATTAATAATATTTGTGCATTGGTATTAAATGTAG
>JBDTLP010000112.1:0-14418 GCA_039934735.1 Ferruginibacter sp.
TATTGTTTCATTTTATTTTAAAAATTTATTAAATATAAGACTTGATGACCAATACCAACTTTTTTCAGAAATTCCGAATGCATTTCAAATTGTCGTCAGTTGGTGTCCCATCATAAGTGTTCGGAAGATTTTAAATCCTATTTTAGAATATTGATTTTTATTGCGTCGTATCATCCGCGTTCCAATCATTGGTGTTGATAAAAAAAGTTCCGAACAGTTGTGGTGGGACACCAACCAGGGGCACTCCATAGGCGGTTTCCCACCGACCACTATCTGAGTTGTCATACGACAATTTGAAATGTACCCGAAATAATAAAGCCAGTTTAAACCGGCATCATCTTAGTAGGTCTAATGGCGGCTAAATAAAAAAATATGAAAAAGTGTATTTCAAAATTTGTTGCGATACTCGCAATATTACTTTCAGGTTTTATGGTTTCTCATGCACAGTTTGTAATCAAAGTAAGGCCGGGCCCGCCAGTTGTAAGGGTTCGTCCTGTTGCACCTGGCCCAAGGCATATTTGGGTTGATGGTGAATATGCATGGCGTGGTGGCACGTATGTTTATACCGATGGATATTGGGGCGTTCCTCCTGCACGCCGCACACTTTGGAAGCCGGGCCATTGGAAGCACAGGCGTGATGGCTGGGTTTGGATACCGGGGCATTGGAAATGATTAATGTGAATTTTCTTTAAGATCCTGCAGTTTAGTGCTGCAGGATTTTTTATGTGAAGTGATAAAATGATAGATATAAAAGTGCGACACTACTTATATCCTGCCTCTTGCGCAAAGCACCCCTTACCATTTTGATTACAGCTTATCCAATCCCACATTCACAAAATTTTCTCTCCTTATATTTGCTAAAATAAAAATGTATTAAACTCATGGCATAATCTTCGCTACTTGTGGTCAACCAATTAAAATTGTAAAATGAATAAATATCTTTTTGCTTTAGCACTAATGGTTTCAACAACCTGCTTTGCACAGAAAAAGTTTAATCCTGATAAGGAGCATGAAAATTTTTTCAGGTTTGGTGCAAAGGCTGGCGTAAATATGAATAAGGTTGCCGGTGCATCTTATAGCAAAGCATTCAGGTATAATTTCCAGGCTGGTGCTTTTGTGCAATTTAATTTTAGTCAGCGTTTTGGCTTGCAGCCTGAAGTAAATTTTGTTCAGTCTTCCTCAGAACTTACGGGCGATGCAAGTACCATATCAGATGATCTTGCCAGTGGTGATCAGCATAAAGCAAAATTAAATTATCTCGAAGTTCCCTTGCTTTTAAATATAAATCTTGGCCCAAGCAAAAGAGTAAAACTACAGCTGGGACCATCATATGGAGGTTTGCTGAAACAAACCGTTGATAGCCTTAAATCGGGTGGAGATATTTATAAGAAAAGTGAATGGAGTGCAATAGGAGGTATCTGGTTCCAGCTTCCTGTAGTTAATATTGGCGCAAGGTATAAATATGGGCTTACCAATATAAATGGTACAGAAAGCAACAAAGAGAAATGGCATAGCCAGGCCATACAAATATTTGTCGGAGTTACTTTTTAAGGAACTCTCTAAAAAGAAACTGAGGTTTAAAAAATGAATAGATTTTTAGAGATGGCCTTAAGTCAAACTAAATAAAATTTAGTCCCGCTGAAAGCGGGATTTTTTTTGCCAAAGAAATTGTACTTTGAAAAAATAAATTTTTTATATGCAACACATTCGCCCGGAAAACCTGATCGTTATTGATATTGAGACCGCTTCTGAAAATGCATCATTTGATTCTATGAAAGAGGAATGGAAAGAATTGTGGGAAGAAAAAGTAACACGTACTTTACCTGAAGGAACAACTGCTGCTGAATTTTACCCGATGCGTGCTGGCGTAATGGCAGAGTTTGCAAAGATCATTTGTATAAGCATTGGTTATTTTAATAAAGAGACAACCCTGCACATGCGCATAAAATCTTTTTATGGCCATGATGAAAAAAAATTACTGCTCGATTTTCTTACTACCATTAGTAAAATAGAAAGTATCAATAGTAAATGGTGCTTTGCCGGCCATAATATTAAAGAGTTTGATATACCATTTATCTGTCGCAGGTTACTCATAAATAATATTCCTCTTCCTGGTTTTCTTGATTTCCAAAATATGAAACCATGGGAAACAAATATTGTTGATACATTTCAATACTGGCGCTTTGGTGATTATAAGAATTTTACTTCTTTAAAATTATTGGCGATCGCTATGAATGTGCCTTCTTCAAAGGATGATATCGATGGCAGCATGGTAGGAGCGTTGTATTGGGCCGAAGATGAAACAGAAAGAGAAATTAATTTAAAACGCATTGCGAATTATTGCCAGAAAGATGTTGTTACAACGGGTAATATTATTTTGCGCTTTAAGAATATGCCGTTGGTGCATGGGGATGATATTGTGGTAGTTGAGTAATTTTTATTTTAAGTTTACAGCTTTCTAAAAGCTGTAAACTTAAAATAAAAATTATAGGGTTGATAAAGTTAACAGCCCTTTGAACTGTTTTACCTTTATCAACCCTATTACCTTTTCAACTATTTCCACCTTACTGCAGCATTACTTTCTTCACAGAAACATTATCTCCATCAATAACTTTCAGGATATACATTCCCTTTGCCATTCCACTTGTACTGATTTGTATAAATGAATTTGCATTGGTAAAATGCTGCAATGTTTTTCCATTCATATCCGTTAATGAAATAGTTGCAATAGAATTGCTATTCTTTGAAATATAAATATTAATAAAATCTTTTGCAGGGTTTGGTGTAACAGCTACTTCAAAATCGGCGCTGAAGAAAGCGGTTCTTGTTATGCTATAATCAAACCTGCTGTTGATATCATATTGTTTCAACCTGTAGTAATTGATTGCTTTTGCAGGAGTATAATCAACAAGATTATAATTTGATATTGTATTGCTGTTACCTGCTGCATTCACCCTGGCGATATCTGTCCAGTGTGTCCCATCTGCAGAACGCTGAACGATAAAATGGCTGCTGTTTATTTCCTGAGATGTTGACCAGTTTAGCTTTACTGTTTTATTTTCTTTTTGTGCTGTAAAGCTGGTAAGCCTAACTGGTAGTACGCCGGGCCCTGCTGCGCTAAATGTAACCGGACCATCTTCGAAAGCTTGCACGGTGACGAATCCATTGGTCAGTGTATTTGAACCATCTGCTACACCGCCAAAATCGTCCCAGTCAGTACCATTAAAATGAGCCATTTTCACGAAAGGAGGATTGAGTATACCACTGCGGGCATCTGTATAGTAAAATGACAATTCAGGAGAGTTTGGTATAATAAGACCATTATGGTTAAGTATCCAATATTCATGATAGGATACATTATAAAAGGCGGAAGTAGCTAACAAAGCCGGATTGATTGTATGATTGCCAAAGTCATTAAAGAAATATTCGATCGTTATATCTGCTGAAATAACATTATAAAGTGCAACGGGGGCAAATTTATCTCCCTTGCCTACAGGAAATATTGGATCAGCAGACGATCCGATCAATCCACTCTGTCTCAATTTTCCGTCTACAAAAGCTGTTGATGAACCACCGGTAATATGCCCCCCTGCAAGTAAGGGCCCATCTTTTATAGTTAAAACCGCAGCAGGGTTTACAACCACACGTCCTTTAGTTAAAGTAAGATATTCTACATCAACACTATCAGCGATCATAATAGAATCTTTTGTAAATGCAGGATCAAAATTTACCAATAAATGAATCAATGCTCCATTTACAAAACGCAATGTACCTGCATTTGTATTGCCACCCGATTTGGCAATAACGATAGACTGTCCATCTGCATTTATTTTTCCATTTGCAGATGTTGTAATTACACCTGAACCAACAAGATTGATACGTCCGCCAGCAGGGAAAAACCTAAGATCAAGAACAGTAGTTGTAGTTGCAGCTTGATTTAACCTCAATCCACCACCACCAGCATTGCCTAAAAATAATTCTCCTGTAAGTGTGATAACAGAATTACTATTGGTACTGTCACGCTGCAAACGGAAAAGATGAATTTGATTTCCAGTAATGGCTTGTGTTCCGCTTCCATTCATAGCAAGTGTTATTCTTGCAGCATCACCGGTGGGCAATGGTTCAAATACGCTTCCATTTATAAAACTTACATTTCCAAATGCATTGATGGTAGAGAAAACAGGGGCTGAACCATTCATGCTCACAACGCCATCTGCAGTAAGATCACCCCTGATTGTTGTTACTAAGGGGCTGAAATATTTTAATCCGCCTGTTAGTTTTAAATTATAGAAAGAAATATTTGGGATACGAATAGTATCTGAAGCTGTAATCCCCGCTTGCGCAAAATCAACGGTTGAACCTGTTGCAAGATTGTTAAGAAACGGTCTGCGGTTATTCTGAATCGTTAGTGTACCATTATTTAAAACATTTACCCTTGTTGCCATTGTTATAGAATCTGGTCCTGCAGGAATGGTAAGATTAATTGGATTGGTTCCATCTCCCACAATTACCCTTGGAGAAAAAATAGGATCTGAAACGTCCCATACACCTGTATAATGTGCGTTTGTTTGATTGACGATGTTGAATGCCTGGAATGGCCCCATAAAATCAACAGGAGTAAAACCCAATCCATCCGGCGTGCTGCTCCATGTGCTTAAAACATTTAAACCATTATCTGCTTTTGTATTATAATAATCCTGGTAAACGCCACCGCTCATTGTTACAATTGCATTGGTTGCACCGCCGCCACTATTCGTAACCGTTCCATTCATGACGCCTTGCGGTGCAGTAGCAGCAATTCGCACATAAATGGTCGTATTAGGGAGCGTTGCTGATGTGTAAGGAACATTTATTGAACCGGCAAATCCTGAACCACTGCTTAGCGATACCTGTAAACCCGCAGAAGCAGTCAGTGTAATATTAGCAGGGAAACCACTCAGATTTAAACCATTTAGAATGTATGATTGAGAAACCGATGCAATGCCAACTGTAGAAAATATATTTAAACTTGTTGGTAAAGCCGTAAGCAATGCAGTAGCAGGCCCGCATGAATTAGCCGGAGATAAACTGTTTCTTGGATTGATAAGGCCAATTGAAAAATCACTGCTGTTATCATTGGTATCTGTACATCCGTCAGCAGCTCTTAAAATTGACATCGTGTTATCGATACCGGTAGTACTTGCAGTACTGCCTTCAAAACAGGAAGCCGCAGCGCCATATCCAATTACATCTATTACGGAAGGATCGCTGCAAGCTGTTGTTCCATTTAATGCTGTGGTATTGGTCACCAGTGCGATCTTACCTGCAGTGTTTGAAATGTTGATTCCATTATTAAGGAAATCAGTTGCGGGTAAAGCAATACCCACGGCCCCACCACTCGCCAGTGCGATTAAAAAATATTTTCCAGGGTCAATGCTGTTGCCTGCCGGAATACCAGTAACTGCCCAGTTGCCAGGTGCTACAGGTCCTGTTGCTGAAGCATATTGTACACTCCAGTTACTAATATCAACATTGGTAGTACCAGCATTAAAGAGTTCAATAAAATCCCTGTTGTAGGTAGCTCCTGGATTTCCACCAGCGCCATATACCTGGCTGATCCTAACCTGGGAAAAAGAAAAAAGAGAAAGAATAATTAGTGAGCAGGTAAAAAATAATTTCATGGTATTAACTTTTGTTTTGAAATGATATTT
Source organism: Ferruginibacter sp. (assembly GCA_039934735.1). GTDB lineage: Bacteria > Bacteroidota > Bacteroidia > Chitinophagales > Chitinophagaceae > Ferruginibacter. The sequence continues at coordinate 5,691 of JBDTLP010000112.1, forward strand.
TTAGAAAACAACGGATGATCATAATTCATCAGCAATACTATCATTAGATAATATTCACCAGGAAAAATAAATCATTTCGACGGTTAAACAGAAATTTCAAGTTACGATTTCTCAGCAATTTTTTTTCCAGGAGCGAATGCCTCATTTAAAATGCTTGCAAGGCGAAGCCCGCCATATAATAACTGCCTTTCTATTATGGCTACATTTTGGTCAATATATTCTGGGGATAAGAAATTATTTTTAAAACCATAAACTGTATTCAATAAAGAACGGGATTGATTCATCCAGGTGAGTACACTTATTTTCTGTATCTGGCTTACAGCTTTAGCATCAAGTGTGGGATATATTGCTAGACAAGAATCTATTGTAATTCCCTTGGCCTGGATGATTTGGGAATCCCACACACCATGAAGATTTCCGGATACAACAGGTGAAGTGATCTCGATTGAATTTCCTCCCCTGTCTATGCCATAGCCTACATGCAAAGGCTGGTGAAGATCGCCGATTAGATGAAATATCAACAACAAATCTCTTTTTACATCTTTCTTACTTAGATTTTTATAATTCTTCAGATCTAGTATGGCCGAATTCAAAACAGTAATTATATCTCTCTCTGTACTTGGCTTGTAAGTCTGCCCGGAATCAACATTTACATAATGCCAGGTCCTCATATAATTATAATAACTGTTAGACTTTGAGTCATCCATCCAGGTAGATGCTTCTTCGATACTTAAATTTCCAAGAAAGCTCTTTACAATCTTTTTTGTAGAATCATCCATGAAACGGAAAGCAATCTCTGCTACCATTTCATGACCTTCTTTTCCCCATGCAAGACATTTCTGAGAGGTAACCGTCATTAAAACAAATAAAGTAAACGCAGCCATTCCTTTTTTCATGTGAATAAATTTTCGCAAATCTAATTATTATTTACTTCAAATTTGTGGCATAATCCAATATTAGCTTATTCTGTATTGCATTTTTTATTTATAATGTCATATTTTAATAACAATTTTTTCATTTTAGGACGGATAAAAACACTAAATTGCATTTTTTTCAATCAATTCTAATCATGCTTAAACACAAATTGCGCCTGTTCACCATTATCTTCCTGGTGGGATTAGCAAATACGGGCCTTGCGCAGGTTACCCCTCTGACAGATTCATCAAAAACCCTTGCCGATAGTACTTTGCAGGAAGCGAAAGATGCGGCATTGGATAATATCCCGGTTGTTTCTTTGGATGAAAACGATGACCAGAATGGATCAGCTCAAAACCTTTCTTCCCAGGTTAATTCCGGAAGAAACACTTTTATCAGTGCAGCTTCATTTAATTTTAATGTAGTAAGATTTCGCATCCGCGGTTACGATGCAGATCAATTTAGTACTTACATGAATGGGGTTCCAATGGAAAATCTTGATAATGGATTTACTCCTTATGGTTTATGGGGTGGTTTAAATGACGTTTTGCGTAACAGGCAATACACACCTGGTTTGCAATCTGTCAGCTATGGTTATGGTGGCCTAGGGGGAAGTACCAATATTGATACTAGGGCATTCCGGCAACGTAAACAAACAGCTATTACTTATGCCATCTCGAACAGAACATATAACAATCGCCTCGCCTTAACACATTCTACCGGATGGACAAAAAAGGGATGGGCATTTAGTTTTTCAGGTTCACACAGGTGGGCCAATAATGGTTATACAGATGGAACTTATTATGACGGTTGGTCTTTTTATGCTGGTGTTGATAAACGCATAAATTCAAAGAACATCATTTCATTGGTTGCTTTTGCAACGCCTACGGAAAGTGGTCGCCAGGGAGCAACAGTACAGGAAATGCGTGATATAGCTGGTACTAATTATTACAATCCTTACTGGGGTTATCAAAATGGCCAGAAAAGAAATGCCAATATTGGTAAAACATTTCAACCATTTGGAATACTTACACACGATTGGAAAATATCTGACAAAACGGGTTTAATAACTGCTGTTTCTTTTTCTTCAGGTAAACGCAGCACTACCGGCCTTGACTGGTTCAATGCTGCTGATCCAAGGCCTGATTACTACCGTTATCTTCCAAGCTACCAGGACGATCCTGCAATGGCTGCCGAAGTAAAGTATCAATTGCAAAATGATGTGAACAAACGCCAGATCAACTGGGATGCATTGTACAATACGAATTATGGCAATTATGAAACCGTTAAAAATGAAAATGGTATTCAAGGCAACGATGTGTATGGAAAACGGTCTTTATATATAGTGGAAGAAAAAGTTATTCATACAAATCGTTTTAATTTCAATACAACATATAACACTGCTGTAAATAAAAATGTTGATATATCTGCTGGATTTACTTTCGAGAACCAGGTAAATAATTATTATAAAACAATTAATGATCTTTTAGGTGGTGATTTTTATGTTGATGTTGACCAGTTTGCAGAAAGAGATTTTCCTTCAAATCCTTCAGCAGGCCAAAATGACCTGAACCATCCAAACAGGGTTTTGCATAAAGGCGACAGGTATGGATATAATTACAATATCAATATCACCAGGGGTTCTGTATGGGCACAGGCAAATGTAAAATTGCGCAAAGTGAATTTCTTTGTAAGTGGCGCAAATTCATTTACGAATTACTACAGGGTGGGCCATGTGAGAAACGGTTTGTTTCCTACCAATTCTGAAGGAAAATCAACAGAGGCAAATTTCTCAAACTATGCTATTAAAGGTGGACTTACTTACCTGGCAACTGCTCATAATTATCTTTTTGCAAATGCTACTTATGAAACAAGGGCTCCATTCTTTGAAAATGCCTTCCTTTCTCCGCGTACAAGAAATGAACTGAGGCCGGATCTTAAATCAGAACATGTTACTTCTTTTGAAGCAGGATATGTTTTGGTTGCACCAACCGTTAAATTAAGGTTGACAGGTTATTATACATTATTCAAACGTGGTGTTGATGTATTAACTTTCTATGATGACCTTGCAAGAACATTGGCTAATTATTCTATCAATAATATCGGTAAAGAAAACATGGGCGTGGAATTTGGGGCTGAGGTAATTTTGTATAAAGGATTAACATTACTCACAGCTGCTAATGTTGGTAGATATCGTTATAACTCAAGGCAGAATGCACTTCTTACAGAAGATAATTCATCTACTGTATTTTCAAGTGAGATCGTTTATGCAAAAGATTTTTACCAGGCAACTCCACAACAGGCCTATACAGTTGGTTTGAATTATCGTTCTCCTAAATTCTGGTACGTAAATGTGAACTTTAATTATTTTGACCAAATGTATCTTCAGTTCAGCCCTGTTCGCAGAACAACTTCAGCAGTGGATGGTGTTGAGCCCGATTCAAAAGAATGGCATAACATCATTGATCAATCACAATTAAGATCACAACATACATTGGATGCGCTTATTGGATATTCATGGTTAATGAACAAGAGATTTAAATCACTTGGTAAAAGAACATTCCTTGTTTTCAATGTGGGTGTAAACAATATTCTTAATAATAACACGATCGTTTCTGGCGGTTACGAGCAATTGCGTTTTGATTTTATCGAAAAAGATCCACAGAAATTTTCTGATAAACGTTATTATGCATATGGAAGGAATTTCCAGGCTAGTATCGCATTAAGATTTTAATTAAAACAAATAATAAACTTTTTAAAATATAAATTATGAACAAGATTGTAAAGCTTTTTTCAGGGATTGTTCTTCTTGCCTCGGTTGTTACCATGAATGCATGTAAGAAATCTTTTGATAATCCACCGGCACCATCTGATGATGTAAATATTGTTGCGAATACTACTATTGCAACTTTAAAATCTTTGCATACTTTAGGAGGCGTTTATGATGTTATTAATTCTGATATCATCATTTCAGGCATTGTTACTGCAAATGACAAGAGCGGTAATCTTTATAAACAAATTTTTATACAGGATACCACTGGCGCTATGCAGATATTAATTGAAGCAAGCAGCGTTTATGGAACTTTTCCTGTAGGTCGCCGTGTTTTCATTCGTTGCCAGGGGCTTTGCATAACTGATTATCATGGTACCAATCAGGTCGGAGTGCTTACTCACACCGATGCAGGTCCTGCAGTTCAGGGTATTCTTGCCAGTGATATTGGTAAGTATATCGTCGGTGGTTCTCTTAACAATGATGTTACACCAATACCAGTTACTGCATCAGATCTTGGAACAAGTATTCAGGACCGTTATATCAATGCTTTGATAAGGCTTGATGATTATGAATTCCAAACTGCTGATACAGCATTTACTTATTCTGATACTAGTGCATATAAAAATACCGTAAATCGTACCATCAAAAATTGCTCTGGTTCTACAGTACTGGTTCGTAACAGTGCGTATGCAAACTTTACTGCTGTAAAACTTCCAAAAGGACACGGTAGTATTGCTGCTATTTATACGATTTACAAATCAACACCAACGTCCAGCAGCACTGACAAACAATTGCTTTTGCGTGATACTACTGATGTTCAGTTTTATGGTGAGCGTTGCGGAAGTGCTCCTTCAAATGCATTGTTATTTGAAAATTTTGAAGGCTATCCAGCAAATACAACATCACCTTACAGTGTATTAGCTATTCCGGGATGGCAGAATTTAGTTGAAACTGGTCTTTACAAATATACCAACAGAACTTTCAGCTCAAATAAATACGCATACACAAGCCCATTTGGTGTACCAACTCAAAAATCATGGTTGGTTACAAAGGGTGTAAATCTTAATGCTACTGCAACTGAAACGTTGACCTTTGATACCAAGCAGGACTTTTTACTTGCTGCTTATCCGGGAGGAGCAAACGTTGCTTCTTTGATGGAAGTGAAATATTCGTTGGATTATGATGGTACAAGTAACCCGTGGACTCAAGGTACCTGGACTACATTACCAGGTGCTATACTTTCCGCAGGAAGTACTACTTCTGCATTTCCATCTAATTACACAGGTTCTGGTAATATTGATTTGAGCGGATATTCAGGTACTATACATATCGCATTTATAAATTCTGGCGGTACAAATGTGCCTGTAGCAACTTCTTCATGGGAAATTGATAATATCAAAATTGTAGGTAACTAATTCTTATCAAAATTTTTAAAGAGCCATCTTTTATAAAAGATGGCTCTTTATTCAGTTATCTGCTAATAGCGTTTTAATAAAATAATTTTATGAGAAAAATATTTACTCTTATACTGGTACTTACATCGGTATTTTCTTTTTCCCAATCCACAACGCTGGTGATAAGCCAGGTTTACGGTGCAGGCGGAAATTCAGGTGCAACACTGAATGCTGATTATGTTGAACTTCATAATGTTTCAACTTCGGCACAAAGCTTATCAGGTTTAACATTACAGTATTCTTCGGCTACAAATACGGGTGCCTGGACAGGAGTTACGCCAATGCCTGCTGCATCAATTCCTGCAGGTGGTTATTACCTTGTTCAAATGGGAGGTGCTGGTGCTGCCGGAGCTGCATTACCTACACCAGATCTTATTGCAAATCCAACTATTTCCTTAAGCGGAACCAGTGGAAAAGTTGCATTGGTAAATAGCACAACTGCGTTAAGCGGATGCCCTGCTCCTGGTACTGTAGTAGATCTTGTAGGATATGGAACAGCCAATTGCTTCGAAGGCTCAGCAGCTACAGCGGTACTAACGGTAACGAACGCTGCTTTTAGAAATAATAACGGATGTGCAGAGACAGATAATAACGGAGCAGATTTCACAGTGATGGCCGTTGCCCCACGCAATAGCGCCACAGCCCCTGTTATTTGCGCTGGTGGCCCTCCAGGCCCATCAATAACTGCAGGAACTATTGTTGATTTTGGAAATGTGGTAGTAAGCACGAATTCAACTTCCCAAACTTTCAATATATCAGGAAGCAACCTTACAGGTGCACCAGGAACAATTACCATAGCGGCTCCTTCTACAGATTTCCAGGTTTCTAACGATAATACTATATGGGGTGCATCAACTACGATCGCTTATACAACTGCTACACTTGCAAGCACTCCTGTATATGTAAGGTTTACGCCGCAATCAGTTGGGCCCAAAACTGGAAGTGTAAATATAAATGGTGGTGGAATAACTACTGCAGTAACGGTAGCGGTGAGTGGAAATGGCGTATTGCCTGCCGGTCCTACAGTTACTTCTAGCCCAACAGATGTTCCAACATTTGGTGCTGTATGTTTGAATACAACAGCGGGCCCTAATTCGATAACTATTACAGGAGCCAATCTTACGGCTGCTGATTTGGTACTTACGGTGTCTTCACCTGAATATACATTCTCAACAACCTCAGGAGGCACTTACACAGCTTCGTTAACACTTACGCATCCTGCAGGTGCCTATACACAAGACATATTTGTAAACTTTACACCAACTACTGGTGGAGCTCATAATGCTGATGTAACGGTCGCGGGTGGTGGCCAAACGACTGCAGCTATCATTCATGCAACAGGTTCTGGGGATATTGGATTAGCGACCGTTGTTACTGGTCCTCCAAGTGCTATTACACAAGTATCAGCAACGCTTTCGGGCTCATTGCCTGCACAGGGTTGTTCCCCTGTTACATCTTATGGTTTTGAATATAATACCACATCACCTATTTCAGGAGGTATTGTCGTAGGCTCAACCAATTTGAGTGGTATAGATTTCACTGCAGGTATTGCTGGCTTATTACCAGGAACAACTTATTACTACAGGTCTTTTGCAATAAATGCCGGAGGGACAGCTTATGGCGTTGAGATGTCATTCATCACTTCATCGCCGCCACCGGCAACTTTATCTGCAACTGCACTTTCAGGATTTGGTGCAACTTGTGTAAATACAACTGTGGGCCCAAATTCTTTTGATATTACAGGTGCAAATCTTACACTAGCAGATATCACTGTTGGCCCATTATCAGGCTACACATTTTCTACTGCATTAGCCGGAACATATACAAACAGCCTTACGCTTACACAAACAGGGGGTGCTTATACAAAGACAATCTATGTAAAATTCACACCTCCGGCAAACGGATCTTATAACGGAAATATTATTGTGAGTGGCGGTGGAGTAGCAAGCTACGCTGTTCCTGTAACAGGTACAGCGAGTGATGTTGCACCGGTGGTTGTAACGGGTGATGCAACATCTATCACTGCTAACGGAGCTACGCTTGCAGGTTCGGTAGCAGGTGCAGGTGGTTGTAGCGCAGTATTTTCAGCTGGTATCGAATACAGTGGAATTAGTGGTTTTGTAAATGGTTCAGGAATTAAAGTGGAAACAGCCAATCCAGCCAGTACAGATTTTTCAAGTGTAGTAACAGGATTGGTACAGGGAACCACTTACTATTATAAAGCGTATGCAACAAACAATGGTGGTACTACTTATGGGGACCAGAATTCATTCACTACATTGAGTTTACCAGATGGATTGATAATATATTCCACTCCAATCATACGTGGACAAAATCTGCATTTTTCCCTTACAATCAGGGATACCACTCACCAGAATGTGTTAAAACCTGGCCATTATTCGGCTATTATACACAACAGTGTGGGGCAAATCGTTTTCAAAAAAGATATCATTGTACAGGTAAACTTTATGGATTATACATTTGTTTTGCCAGCTTATCTTCCAATTGGTGTTTATTACCTTCAGATCGGTAATTACGAAACCCATGTAAGGAAAGCTTTTTATGTTCAATAATTACAAATAATTTTTATTAAAGAGGCTCTTATTATGGGCCTCTTTTTTATTTTTTAAAAAAGACGTTCTAATCAAATGTCAAGCTGACAGAGAAACGACACTTGGTATTCAATTTGCCAATACACAAAAAAATAATTTATGCAAAAAGGTAATATAAGGGTACAGACTGAAAACATCTTTCCGATCATTAAGAAATTTCTTTACAGCGAGCATGACATATTTATCCGTGAACTTGTCAGTAACGCAGTTGATGCCACGCAGAAACTAAAAACGCTTTCCTCCCTCGGCGAAGCAAAAGGTGAATTGGGGGAGCTAAGGATCGATATAAAGATTGATAAAGAAAATAAAACACTAACCATTGCCGACAAGGGCATTGGAATGACAAGTGAAGAAGTAGATAAATACCTGAACCAGGTTGCTTTTAGTGGTGCAGAAGAATTTTTAGAAAAATACAAAGGACAAGCTGAAGCAAATATCATCGGCCATTTTGGATTGGGCTTTTATAGCTCATTCATGGTAAGTGATAAAGTTGAAGTATTTACAAAAAGCTACAAGCAAGATTCAAAGGCAGTAAGATGGGAATGTGACGGAAGCCCCGAATACGTTCTTGAAGATGTTGAAAAAGAAGAGAGAGGAACTTCCATTGTTTTACACCTTAATAATGAAAGCCTTGAATTTCTTGAATCGGAGAGGGTAAATACCGTACTTCAAAAATTTTGCAGGTTCTTACCTGTACCTATTTTCTTTGAAGACAAGCAGATCAACAACCCTACGCCGGCATGGACAAAAAAACCATCTGAATTAACTACGGAAGATTACCAGAATTTCTATAAAGAATTGTATCCATTTGCAGAGACACCTTTATTCTGGATCCATCTTAATGTTGATTATCCTTTCAATCTTACAGGTATTCTTTATTTCCCTAAGATCAAGCAGAGCTACGAGATACAAAAAGATAAAATTCAGCTTTACAGCAACCAGGTTTTTGTAACAGATGAAGTAAAGGATATTGT
>JBDTLP010000113.1:0-14371 GCA_039934735.1 Ferruginibacter sp.
TTAATAAAGCTGCTATCCGTTAACGTGTATAAAAAATATACAACATCATTTTTTTCTTTAGGCGTTAGTGTGATCCTGTTTCTTAATGAACTATCCAATGTTGGTTGTGTAGTAATAATACCCGTGCGATAATGTTCCACCACCTGGTATAGGCTGAAAATATGCCCATCATGCGTATAAGGAAAACTCACCTGCACATTGCGAAGTGTAGGTACTTTAAATTTTAATGAATCTTTTGGATCATTAGTGATTTTTTGCCGCCCGATATCATTGAACCTGTTAAGCGGAAGGCCGTTGTTTCTATAACTATTATCTGTAAACAATGGTTCCTTGTGACAGCTTGCACATTTGGCTTTAAAAACATTGTAGCCATTTTGTTCGTAGTGATTAAAACTTGCTTCGCCACGCATTACCTTATCATATTTACTGTTGGCGCTTATTAAGCTGCCTGTAAATTGCGCCAATGCTTTCAACATGTGTTGGCTGTTGATCACAGGATCGCCAAAAGCAGCTTTGAACATGCGTTTGTATGAAGTGTCTTGTTTTAATTTAAAAATGATGCTGTCTAATTGTTCGCCCATTTCATTGGCCGCAGTTATTGGCGCCAGTGGTTGTACTTCTATATGATTAACACCACCATCCCATTGCAATCCTGTCATCCAGGCAAGATTTACCAATGCGGGTGCATTGCGGGTGCTTAAAGTATTATTTACGCCATGGCTCAGATCATGATCATAAGTTGCAAATGATGCAAACTGTTGATGACAACTTGCACAACTTACTTCACCATCTTTACTTAATCTTCCATCATAAAATAATTTTTTACCAAGTTCAAATCCCTGTTCCGTTAATTTATTTTTTGCAAAAATATCAGTAGGAGGTTTAGGCCATCCTTTCGGGATATTTAATTTAATGGGCGTTGGGGCATAAAAGCCATATCCATCATCTTTAACTGCGCCAATAAAAAATATAGAGGCAGTAATGAGAGCAAGCATTGATATGATGATCTTTATTTTCAAAAAATTATTTTAGACTTTTAACAGAGAACATGCCTGTAAAATTCGAAGCAATTTTTTTTGCAAGATCGCCGGTTAGGGTGCAGATGGGGGTTTCGCTGATCTTTATTTCCGATTTAGAATTCCAGTAATGATCGAGATTTGTTTCAATAACAAGTTCTGTTGTGCCATTTTCTTTGATCTGTAATAATTGTTCTTCCGAAAAATTTAAATTGATTTTTGTCACTACACTATTGGCTCCTTTATAACCTCCAATATGATGTTCTATTCTTTGCAGATCAGATTTGGAAGCAGTCGATGTTCCTTCCAGTTTAAACATTACATAACCACTGTTCCATGTCCAGAACATATCATTCGTAGGATCCAATGCACCCGTTTGTGCGCCGCTACAATTTCTTATACTATCAACACCTAATAGAAATGATATGTTTTTATAGTTACCGGGTGAAAGCGATACTTCAAAACTATTGTTGTTTTCTTCAGATACATTTATTAAATGGTAAGGATCTATTTCATCAACTACACTACTGCCTGGTACAGAAAAATTACTGATATAATATTTTAATTTACTGATGCTATATGCTTCACCAAAAGCATTTGTATATAGAGAATCACGCAACGTAATAACTTTTCCATTAGCTGTGTTTACAAAAGTTATTTTTAGTGTTCCTGTTTTATTTTCTGCATTTTTAAATGACAAAGCTGCGATGCATACAATCATAGATGCAATGAACCAATAAAATTTTTTATGTAAAAATGATCTATTCATGTGCAGTCACTTTTTTTCTTGATTTTTTTACTTCGCCGGCTTTCTTCTTGCTTTCAAGGCGTTTTTCTTTGACGATCTTATTTGGTTTTGTTGCTTTTCTTTTTTTAGGAACAACAAGTGCCTGGCGAACCAACAAATTCATTTTTTTTAAAACGATTTCTTTGTTGCTCAATTGAGTTCTTGCCTCCTGGCTTTTTACCAATAAAAAACCTTCTGAATTTATCTTATTAGCAAGTTTCTCTGCTATCCTGTTTTTTTCTTCATCTGTAAAAAATGCAGAGCTTTCTGTATGCCAATAACCCTCCACCATGGTCTCGACCTTGTTTACATTTTGGCCTCCTTTACCTCCACTTCGAGCCGTTTTGAACTTTATTTCCGTAGATATATCAGTCATTTGTTCAAAATTACCAATAAAAGCACTGAAATTGCAGCGTTTACGCTCTTTAGTAAGGTTAATATTTCGGAAAGAGAGAAAAATTTTACATTTTTGCATGAAACGAACCCGGCTATGTTGAAAGGAATTTATCATTCACTGAAAGAACGCAAACGACAGAACAAAAAATCTTTTGCGGTTTTGGTTGATCCCGACAAAGTGAATGATAGTTATATGGAACAATTGATCCCACTTGTTGTAGAAGCAAAAGTGGATTATTTGCTGGTAGGTGGAAGCCTCGTTATCTCCAATTACCTGGACGAGTGTGTGCAACTGATTAAAAAGAATTGCGATATTCCTGTGATCCTTTTTCCGGGAAGCCCATCGCAGGTGAGTAAATATGCAGATGCATTATTATATCTTTCTCTTATCAGCGGCCGCAATCCAGAATTATTGATTGGCCAGCATGTGGTATCTGCTCCTGTTGTAAAACAAAGTGGATTGGAAATTATGTCCACAGGTTATATGGTGATTGATGGTGGCGCTCCCACCACAGTTTCTTATATCAGCAATGCAAGCCCTTTGCCTGCAGATAAAAATGAAATTGCTATGTGTACCGCCATGGCTGGTGAAATGCTCGGCATGAAATTAATTTACATGGATGCAGGAAGTGGCGCAAAAAAAGCCATCTCAGAATCCATGATTGAAAAAGTTGCCAGCTGCATCGAAGTTCCATTGATCGTTGGTGGTGGTATTACCAATCCTGAAAAAGCATATTTGAATTGTAAAGCTGGTGCAGATGTAATTGTTGTTGGCAATGCGATTGAGAAGGATGGAACGCTTATAAAGGAAATTGCAGCGGCGATACATAGTGTGCCGGTGAAGGTGGGCATCTGATAATTTTCAAGAACATCCTGGTGAATGGTCAATTGTGAATGGTGAAAGCTTGGTGGTTGTTATCATCTTTGCTGCATTTCCTGATTTTAATTTCCCGAAAAAAATAAGCCTCAAAGATTTCACCATTCACCATTCACAATTGACCATTCACGATTAATTTCCTACATTTTACATTTACTCTACCAACCATCCCCTCAATTTATCCGTTTCTTTTTACAGTTTAAACAATCAATATTTTTCAACAAAAGATCAGTGAATAACTTTAATATTATTTTATTCATATGAACAGAAAATTTTTTATACAAAGTTTATTTTTATTAGGTGCTACTCCTAAATCATTGTTTGCAAAAAATACCATTATGGAACAAAATAATATTCGTTTATTAAGACATGCCACATTGCTTATTAATATTGGTAAAATAAAAATGATGGTAGATCCGATGCTTTCAGCAAAAGATGAAATGGACCCTGTGCAGAATTGTGGGAATGATATAAGAATACCAATGGTAGATTTGCCCGTTGATAAAACAGCATTAAATAAAATGTTGGATGAAGTTGATGCGGTTGTGATAACACATACACACCGGGATCATTGGGATTTAGCTGCACAAAATTTAATAAATAAAAATAAACTTATCTTTTGTCAACCTTCTGATGCAGAAAAAATAAGGAGCCAGGGATTTTTAAATGTTAAACCAATTGATACTAATATTCGTTTAGGTGAAATTACCATTAGCAGAACGCATGGTCAACATGGTACAGGTGAAATAGGTAAAAAAATGGGAGAAGTGTCCGATTTTGTTTTTAGCACGGGTAAAAAAAATATTTATGTTGCCGGCGATACGATCTGGTGCAGAGATGTAGAGGATGCTTTAAATAAATACAAGCCAAATGTTATTGTTGTAAATGCAGGTGCAGCAAAATTTTTATCAGGCGATCCAATTACAATGACGCCGCAGGATATTATTAAAGTTTATGAAAAATCTCCGAAGGCAAAATTAATTGCTGTGCATATGGATGCTGTGAATCATTGTTTCGTTAAAAGAACAGATCTTCAAAAAGCGATTTTTGAAACAAAGCTCTTGGGAAAATTATTAATTCCCCTGGATGGAGAAGTGATCGAACTGTAATAAATGGAATTACAGGAAAGATTTTTTTGTAAAAAACTGTGATGAATTAATTCACTTTTTCTATCCTCGTCGGCGTATCCTTCCCACTCACAATTGTTTTGCTGCTGATCGCAATTGCTTTAATGATCTCCGCCATATTATTCATATCAAGTGTTCCTATTTCATCGTCAAGCGTGTGATAATATTTTTCTGAATCCATTTTGGAAGTACTGATGGTATGTGCAGGAACACCCAATGCTGCAAGTGTTGCATTGTCGGAGCGATAAAATAATTTTTGTTGAGGATATGGATCAGGCTCAAAATGAAAATTACTACCTGTTAAATTGGCTTGTAATATTTTTCCGAAATCTGATTTTTCATAGCCGGTTATATATGTACTGTTTGTTCCCCATTTGCTTTCAGTGCCGATCATTTCAATATTGAACATGGCTACTGTTTTATCTGCATCAATATGTTGGCTGAAGTAACGGCTTCCATAACCGCCGGATTCTTCGGCAGTGAGTGCAACAAATATCAATGTGCGTTCATTGTTATTAAGCTTGCTAAAATAATTTGCCAGCATGATCACGGCTGTTGTTCCGGCAGCATCATCATTGGCGCCATTGTAAATAGAATCCATATCCGCATTTGGTTTTCCAATTCCCAAATGATCATAGTGCCCTGAGAAAATAACATACTCATCTTTTTTTAATTTACCTGTAATACATCCAACGATATTGCACATTTGTATTGTTGTTATTTCATTTTTGATATCAAAGTTGTATGTAGTTGCTGCTGTGTCATCAGATAAAATAAATACTACACTGTAATTCATCATGTATCCATCTCTTTTCAAATATTTGAGTTTGCTAAAATTGGCTGCAAGCGCATTATGAACAAATACAAAACAATTTGTTTCCAGCTTCATAATCTTCTTTGCTTCGTTGATAATATTGCCTGTGTCCAACACAATGATCTTGTACCCGCTGCTTTCATTTATATTCAAAGATGCCTGTGTTGTTACACAGTTAATTTCATTCTGCGAAAATGTTTTCCCATTGATTGTTCCTTCAGCAGAAATCATTTTTGATTTTACGATGCTGAATGTTTGACGGTAACTATTTAATCCCGGCATAAATTGCAAACCTGCTTTTTTAAATTCAGTATCAATAAAATTGATTGCTTTTTCTATACCCGGTGTACCAGGTTTGCGGCCCTGCATATCATCAGAAGAAAGTATTTGTTCTATTCTTTCAACTTCTTTGACATTGATGATCTTATCAATTTCCTGCGCCGAAGAAAATATAACAGTAAATAAAAATACAGATGATATGATAATCATTTTTGTCATTGATCAGAATTTTAAAATTCACTAAACTATCAACATTAAAAAAGAACGGGATGGCCGTTCTTTTTTATAAACTATTTATTGAACCACTTGACATCTTAACATAACCTTTGAAACTTTTCAAACTTTTCACAAACTCATCATCTCCTTAAACTTCACCGCTTGTCTTCTACTCACTTCTATTTTTTCACCACCTTTCAAATCAAGCAATAATCCACCATTAAAATAGGGCTCTACCTTATCAATCATGCGAAGGTTCACAATATGTTTGCGGTTGGCCCTGAAAAATGTTTTTTCATCCAGCCTGTCTTCTAAAGCATTGAGTGATTTTAATATCAACGGCTTGTTGGTGGAGAAATACACTTTTGCATAGTTACCCACGCTTTCGAATAGCCGCACTTCTGAAAGTTTTACAAACCAACATCTTTCGCCATCTTTCACAAATACCTGGTCCGATTCACTTAGCATGCCACGATGAATACCAGCAATGGTTGCAGCCATTTCTTTTTCTTCTGCCTGTTGTAATTTATGCAAAGCATCAGCAAGGCGTTTTGGCTCTACAGGTTTCATTAAATAATCAAGTGCATTTACTTCAAAAGCTTTTAATGCAAATTCATCATAGGCTGTTGTAAAGATCACGTGGGGTGCTCTTTCCAGTTCAGTCAACATGTCAAAGCCTGTTTTACCTGGCATTTGAATATCAAGAAAAATGAGATCAGGAGAAAGGCTTTCGATTTTTTCAATGCCTTCATTGGCATTGGCAGCTTCACCAATCACTTCTACTTCTGGAAAATCCTGTAATAATTTTTTAAGCTCGTTTCTTGCAAGTCTTTCATCATCAATAATGAGCGCTTTGTGCATGTTCTATATTTTAATTTTTAACTATTAATTTTTAACCCGTCACCAATGAAGCAACATGGCTTGCAGGCAAAGGCATGATAATTTTAGATTCAACCATGCCGCCATCAATATCATGAATTTCGAAATTCGCTTTTCCCTGGTATAAAAGATTCAACCTGTCCTGTGTACTTTTAATACCAAAGCCCTCAGCGTTCACACCCTTACTTCCATTTAATCTTCCTGAATTTTGTACAACGAGTTCATGATGATCATTTTTAAAATCTGAAATGATGCGAATCATTCCACCATTGATCTGTTTGCTAATTCCATGTTTGATCGCATTCTCAACAAGTGTTTGCAACATCATTGGAGGGATTGGCTGAGAAAGTGTATTTTCATCAATGTTCATTTCTATTTGTAATCTTTCCTCAAAGCGCATATGCTCCAACGCCAGGTAATCTGTTACGATATCCAGTTCCTGTTGCAATGGTACTGTTTCCAGTTTTTCGGCCTGCATACTACTACGAAGAATATTGCTTAATTCAGTAATAGCCGTTCTTGCACGTTGTGGATTTTCATCTACCAAAGCACGTATGCTATTGAGTGCATTAAAAATAAAATGCGGATTGATATGCGATTTGATTGTTTTTAATTCCAGTGATTTTACCACGGCTTCCAGGCGCAAGGTATCTAATTGCTGTCGTTGGTTTTTTTCTACAAAATGGTAAATAAAATAGATAAGGTTCCAGATCAGGATCAACCAAAGAGCGCTAAGGCTACTTAGAAAAAGCCTTTTTGGTTTGCTGAAATTCTCAAGATTTTTAGGATTATAATTGATCAGGTAGTCGATACTTTCCGACATCACCCCAAGGAATGCAGCAAAAATGAAGGTAAGAACAACAACGTATATTATTTGTTTTTGTAAGGGCTTGTCCAGTACTTTTAAATAAAAAATATTGAGCCGCATAATATGGGTAATAATAACCCCTAATACACAAGTAAGTATTAAACTGGCAACATATAAACCTGTAAGTTTACCAATAGTAAAAGTGTATACAAAAAATATACTTATGCCAATATTTAAAGACCACCCTACAATCTGGCACCACCAATATCTGGATATTTTATCAAACATATTTGAGCAAAGCTATGCTGGTTAAAGGGTTAATTTACGATGGTTTTGATTAATGGCGAAATGCTGTTGGGAAAGGTTAAAAAGTTGATAGAGTTAATAAAGTTAATAAGGGAATAGAGCCATTGTCAGCTTTATTAACTCTATCAACCCCGTTAACCTTCCCCAATAATGTTTAGTTTTACAAAGTAGAAAAAAAATAATGAATGGGCAACCCTAATTTAAACACAAATAAAGATCTTTTGCAGCCGGCGGATAAGGAATTTGAAAACAATATCAGGCCGGGTTTAATAGATGAATTCAGCGGCCAGGCCCAGATCATAGAGAATATCACTATTTTTATAAAGGCATCTAAATTAAGGGGAGAGGCACTGGATCATATTCTATTTCACGGTCCGCCTGGATTGGGTAAAACCACTTTGTCGAGGATCGTAGCAAATGAAATGGGCGTAAATATAAAAGAGACTTCAGGACCGGTGATCGAAAAACCGGGCGATCTTGCTGGCCTTCTCACCAATCTTGAACCCAATGATGTATTGTTCATTGATGAAATTCATCGCCTCAGCAATGTAGTAGAAGAATATTTATATGCTGCCATGGAAGATTACCGCATTGATATTATGATCGACAGCGGCCCAAATGCAAGAAGTGTACAGCTCACTTTAAATCCATTTACATTAATTGGTGCGACTACCCGAAGTGGATTACTTACAGCGCCATTGTTATCCCGTTTTGGAATCAAAGCCAGGCTTGAATATTATGATGCAGAAACATTAAAAAATATTTTACTCAGGAGTTCAAAGATCCTCAATACAAAGATAACGAGTGATGCAGCTGCAGAAATTTCGAGGCGCAGCAGGGGAACACCAAGAATTGCCAATGGGCTTTTACGTAGGGTGAGGGATTTTGCGCAAGTGATTGGCAATGGTGTAATCGACATGAATATTACTGAACATGCATTGAAAGCATTGAACGTAGATCAGCATGGACTGGATGAAATGGACAATCGTATTTTAAGTACCATCATAGAAAAATTTAAAGGTGGCCCGGTTGGTATCACTACCATTGCCACAGCCGTTGGAGAAGAAACCGGTACATTGGAAGAAGTATATGAACCCTTTTTAATTAAAGAAGGATTTATTATGCGTACATCAAGAGGGAGAGAGGCTACGGAAAAAGCATATAGGCATTTGGGAAAGGTGCCGCCGGCAGGAAGCCCGCATTTATTTAGTGGTCTTTAAGGAATTATGAGTGCCTTGCTCACAACTGTTCAGAAGATTTTTACGAAAGATCTACGCCAATGATTGGAACACGGATTATACGGACTGGGCGGATGAACACGGATTTATTTTTTGTTCCAAAAAATCACAGATACTACTTAGGTATTGTTTCCATAATGCTGCGTAGCAGCATAAATCCGTGACTATCCGCCCAGTCCGTATAATCCGTGTTCCAATCGTTGGGGTAGATAAAAAAGTTCCGAATAGTTGTGGTGCCTTGTTAAGCCAGCATCTCCATTTATTAGCCAATACTATCCCACTTGTAGCAAAAAAGTAATCAGAAAATAAATAGCTACAGTTTTGTAGCAAAAAAAATTAAATTATAAATTCTGCTACAAAAAAGTAGCAGAATTTATATAATTAAAAAACTTGCTACAAAGATGGTCAAAAAAACCGGCCGTTGTACAACTGGCCGGTTTGTAAATCAGGTTATTGGGCAAAATTATTCAGAAACTACCAGCCTGAATCCATTGCCATGAATATTTACAATTTCAAGCTTTGGATCTTCTTTCAGATACTTGCGTAGTTTGGCAATGTAAACGTCCATACTGCGGCCATTGAAATAAGTATCGCTTCCCCATATTTTCTTCAGTGCTGCTTCTCTTGGTAAAAGATCATTTTTATATTCGCTCAGCATTTTCAACAATTCATTTTCTTTTGGAGAAAGCGTTTGTACCTTTCCGTTGATGGTCAATTCACGCAGTCGTGGATTGAAGTGATAGTTGGCAAGATCAAACTCAGCATTCACTTCTTCACGATGCATTTCTTCATTGCGTTTTAAGATCGCTTTGATCTTGTGCAATAGTACTTCGCTGTCGAAAGGCTTGGTGATATAATCATCAGCTCCAAGTTTATATCCCTGGATAATATCATCCTTCATTGTTTTTGCACTAAGAAAAAATAAAGGAACATCAGGATTAATATCCCTGATCTCTTCTGCCAGCGTAAAGCCATCCATGTTTGGCATCATCACATCCAACAGGCATATATCAAATTTTTCACGCTGAAAAGCTGCAAGTCCAAGACGGCCATCTCTTTCCAGGATAACATCATAATCGTTTAGTTCAAGATAATTCTTTAGTACCATGCCAAGGTTTGTATCGTCTTCGCACAATAGAATTTTTGGTTTTGCTGCTTCCATTGTTGATTGTATTAGTTTAATTACAAATAAAATTAATTCATTTCTGAAATAGCTAAGATAGTGCCTAATTTTTTGTTAAAGGGAAGAATAGGTTCAATAGGTTTAAAAGGTTCAAAAGGTTTAAAAGGTTTTGATGAGCCCTTTAAACCTTTTGAACCTTTTGAACTTTTTAAACCTGTTTTGATAGTATCTTTCAACTTAAATCTTCGAACGATGGCAGATAAACAGGTTTTTATTGACGCAATTAAAAGCGGTTATGGGTTTAAAGGGGAATCAGTTCAAATAGGGGCTGCAGTTTTGGATGGAGAAGTAGTGCCGGAAGCGGGCATTTTTCTTCCATTAAAAACATTGAACAGGCATGGCCTTATTGCAGGTGCCACGGGAACAGGTAAAACAAAAACGCTGCAAATGATCAGCGAATTTCTGAGTGATGCAAGTGTGCCTGTATTATTACTTGATATTAAAGGTGACCTCAGTGGAATTGCTGCAACAGGTAGTTCCAATGATAAAGTGGCGGATAGATATAAAAAATTAAATCTTACCTATACGCCTGCCACATTTCCCGTTGAATTGATGACGCTTACTGGTAAAAATGGAGTTCCCCTAAGGGCAACAGTTAGTGAATTCGGACCCGTATTATTAAGCAAGATATTGGGACTAAATGATACGCAAGGCGGTGTTGTTGCACTCATCTTTAAATATTGTGATGATAACAAATATCCTTTGCTGGATCTGAAAGATTTTGTGAAAGTGCTTCAGTATATCGGTGATGAAGGAAAAGCAGAGATAGAAAAATTATATGGTAAAATATCTACCACTTCAACGGGCACCATTTTAAGAAAAGTAATTGAATTGCAGCAACAGGGTGCAGATATTTTTTTTGGAGAAAAAAGTTTTGAAGTAGATGATCTGATGCGCATCAGTAATGATGGCAAAGGCATGATCAATATTTTAAGGGTTGCTGATCTGCAGGATAAACCAAAATTATTTTCGTCTTTCATGTTGCAGATGCTGGCAGAATTGTATGCTACCTGCCCTGAAGAAGGTGATCTCGATAAACCGAAACTGGTCATGTTTATTGATGAAGCACACCTTATTTTCCAGGAAGCAAGTTCCGAACTGGTGCAACAAATTGAAACGATCATCAAATTGATTCGTTCCAAAGGAATTGGCATTTTCTTTTGTACACAAAATCCGATGGATGTTCCTGCAAGTGTACTTGGTCAACTGGGATTAAAAATTCAACATGCACTCAGGGCATTTACTGCAGCTGATAGAAAAGTAATAAAACAGACTGCCGAAAATTATCCTGAGACGACATTTTATAAAACCGAGGACCTGATCACACAATTGGGTATTGGTGAAGCATTGATAACATTGCTAAATGAAAAAGGAATTCCAACTCCTTTGGCCCATACCATGCTTTGTGCGCCAAGAAGCAGGATGGATGTATTGACAGATGCTGAGATAAATGATATCAATGCAAAGTCGAAACTTGTTGCAAAATATAACCAGGTAATTGATAGTAATAGCGCTTATGAAATTTTAACCGCAAAATTGGAAGAGGCTACTGCAAAAACGGCTGCAGCTGAGGCAGATATTCCTTCAAAAAAAGCTGCTAAAGAGGAACCATCGACCTTGGAAAAAGTGGCAAATAATACCGTTGTAAAGAGTATGCTAAGAACTGCAGGCAATGGAATTGTGCGGAGTTTATTGGGCGCTTTAGGGCTTGGAGGAAGATCAGCAAAGAAGAAAACGGGCTGGTTTTAATCAGGTAATAATAGTAGTAATCCAAAATTAATATTGGATAAAAATTACGCTAATAAAACCTTGCATCTATTTGCCTGTCAATTCATTGTGTAAAAGTGCTTTCAGTACATATTTCGAAGTTTTTTTTAAAATAATCCCGAAAAGACTTGGAGAATGGTAAATTCCACATTATCTTCGTTTCGGTTTTTCATAGGATATTGGATTTTAAAGCGGGACTAGATTTCTATCTTGGTCCCTTTTTTATTTTATATAAGTCCCCTTTTTAATAACAGCGAAAGCTAATTCAAACCTAAATTACCTTTATCATCGGATGTTATTATATTTTCTGATCTCAGGAAATTGATCACTTTCCAAAGCCTTTGTTTTTTATGATTTTTTAATTCGATTTCCAGGTTGTTGGCTGATCGTGGGCCTGTCTTAAGTATGTTTAATATATTTTCAGAGATGATCTTGAATTCTTCATCAGTAAGAATATCGGTTTTATTATTAATACAGTTGTCGCAGATGCCACAAGCCTGTATTTTGGTATCATTAAAATAGTTGCCGATCATAATACTGCGGCAGGTTTTTTTATCATCCACAAATCCAATCATAGCATCCAGCCTAACTTTATAATTCTGTTTGCGAAGTAAATGATCCTTGATATTAATTTTATAACTGTCAGCATACATCCTGTTCCTTAATAAAATGATCTGTGGTTTATCATTTTGCGGTTCATAATGTACAATGTGATATTGCTGGAGTTTTATTAATTGTTCTTTAATAACTGTTGCCGGCAAGCCAAGAAATTTTGCTAATAGTGATTCATAGATGGTTGCCGGGTAATCAAATATTCCTTCATAGGTACGCAACAAACCTTTTATCAATGGCTCTAAAGAAGGTTGTTGTTTTTCAAATTCCTCCAGGTCCGTTTTTGAAGCAGTAAATACAAGTGTAGAAGATTTGAAAGATATTTCCGAATAATTGATAAGGCCCTCCTGCGATAAGGCTTGTAACACATAAGTTGCCTTTAGAATATTTAATTTAAATGTTTCTGCAAAAAGCGCAATGTCAAAATCAAATGATTGCTCTTCGCCAATTCCTGCAGGCACCTGTAAATAATTCATCAGGTCGATATATACCTTTTTTATTTCCTGCTCTTCTGGAAATCGAATATCGGTGAGTAAAAAAAGATCATCTGTTTCTTTGGAGTTGCGTAGTAAAACTGCATAAGCACGTTTGCCATCTCTTCCTGCTCTTCCTGCTTCCTGGTAATAATTTTCAAGATTATCAGGAACATCATAATGAATGACTGTTCTTACATCAGGTTTATCTATGCCCATGCCAAATGCATTGGTAGCAACAATTACTCTTGTACTATTATTGATCCAATCCTGCTGCCGGATTGTTCTTTGTTCATTGTTTAAGCCTGCATGATAATAAGCAGCACCGATTTTATTTAATTTCAAAAGATCTGAAACCTGTTGCGTTTGTTTCCTGCTTTTACAATAAACAATCGCTGTTCCCTTTACATTTTTTAAAATCTCCAACAGCTTCGTTTGTTTGGATACAGGCTCGAAAACACTGTAAGAAAGATTCGGCCTTGCAAATGATTGCTGAAAACGAACCTGGTCCTTTTTGAAATTTAGTTTTTCGCAAATATCATTTTGTACGGGCAGAGTAGCCGATGCCGTTAGTGCAATAACCGGAACGCCAGGTAATTCTTCCCGAAGATTTGCAATGCGTAAATAAGGCGGCCTGAAATCATATCCCCATTGTGAAATACAATGGGCTTCATCAACTGCAATAAGACATGGTTTTATTGCCGGTAAAAATTCGAGGAATAAATTTGTTTCAAGTCTTTCAGGAGAAACGTACAAGAATTTATAATTTCCAAAAGCGGCATTTTGCAAAGTTTTTTTTACATCAGCGAAATGCATCCCTGAATAAATTGCTAAAGCAGGTATCCCTTTTCTTTTAAGATTTTCAACCTGGTCCTTCATCAATGCTATCAATGGACTTACCACCAAACAAATTCCATCCATCATCATGGCCGGCACCTGGAAACAAACTGATTTGCCTCCGCCAGTAGGTAATAAAGCGAGCACATCTTTTTTTGCAATGACTGCATGAATAATGTCTTCTTGTAAGGGTCGAAAGCTATCGTGGCCCCAATATTTTTTTAATATGAAATGTTCGTCACCCAATCTTTTATGATAAGTTATGAAGTTAGCGTGTTGAGCCGTGTTAAAAAATAAAATGCGGAGTGAAATTTATTTAGTGCTAAATACCATGGCCTGGTGTTTTCACCAGCCATTAAGAATGCGGTTGGTGAGAACAGCAAACCGCGGCGCTGGAAAATTTCATTTTTATCTGCCGCTATGATTGGAACACGGATGAAACGGATGTGCGGATAATCACGGATAAATGCTGCTAACGCAGCATATCACGGATAATAAATTTAATATTTGATCTGTAATTTTTTGGAACAAAAAATAAATCCGTGGTCATCAGCTAAACTCCTATCATCCGTCTTCCAATCCTCGGGGCCATGGCCTGGTGTTTTCACCAGCCATTGAAGAATGCGGTTGGTGAAAACACCAAACCGCGGCAACATATTTTCGAAAGTTTAATTTTTTATCTGCCGCTATGATTGGAACAGGGATGAAACGGATGTGCGGATAATCACGGATAAATGCTGCTAACGCAGCATATCA
>JBDTLP010000114.1:0-14358 GCA_039934735.1 Ferruginibacter sp.
TTTCTGTTCCAGTATTTTTATTTATAACAATGGGATTCTGTTTGTTATCATTTGAACCAACCGCAGTCGGGGATTGAAACCGCCGACCGGGTTTTTCGATTGCCGATTTATTTTCTTCATTTATTTTTTTATTGGAAACTATATTATGCTGTGTGTTATCATTTGAACCAACCGCACCCGGGGTTTGCAACCGCCGACCGGGTTCTTCGCTTGCAGCTTGCCGATTCCCGTCTTTTACATTTGCAATCTTATTACTATCATCAGTATTGCTGATTTTATAATAGCCGATTAAAGAGAATGCACATAATAATATACCTGCCGTCCACCAGAAAAATGTAAAGCGCCTTTTCTTTTCCTTCTTTATGATATTGTCCCAGGCACCGGGAGGCACATGCGCCTCATGGTTATTGGTTTTTTGTTTTATAATATTGTCGAACATGCTCATATTTTTACGGAATTATATTTTTTTAAAATTAAAGCCTGTAAATATTTTCTTGCTTTTAATAATTGTCCTCTTGATGTCGTTGGTTGTATATCCAACATGGCAGCAATTTCCTCATGACTATATCCTTCTATTACCGCAAGGTTGAAAACTGTACGATAACCCTCAGGCATGCTGCGTATCATCAAATGAATTTCATCTTCCGATAATTTTGATACTACTGATGGATCTATACTTGTGTATGCATCATTCGACAGGTCAACGTCAGTAAACAATATTTTTTCTTTATTAAGTTGTCTTGCTGCTACTGTTACAAATACCCTTCGCATCCATCCTTCAAAACTTCCATCAAACCTATATTGATGTATATAACCGAATACTTTTATAAATCCTTCCTGCAAAATATCCTGCGCCCTGTGTTCGTCATTGACATAACGAAGGCATACCGACATCATTTTTCCTGAGTATCGGTCAAATAAAAGTTTCTGGTAGTCCCGCCTTTTATCTATACAGCCTTTTATCAATTCTTGTTCTGTCAATAGAGCCCTCTTTTATTGGTTCATGTATAGGTCTTTCTTTCGTTTTTATTTTAATTGGTTCTGTATATATTGAATATACAGGTGTCAATATTATGGGCATTGCCACCATCATCAGTTGCTATTCCGCTAAAACCTCCGCTTATAAATTCTCCGTTCAAGCCATAATTGCTAATATTAAAATTGGGAAACGAACCATGATAAGTCACGCCGTTTAGTATAATGCTCCCACCCGTAACCGTATGTGCACCTGCTGTACCATCAATACCACTAAAATTCAGATCGAATGAAGTGGTGCTATTTACCTGGTCGAATCCATTCAGGTTGGTACTTGTATTTGCGAAATCAAAATTCCCTGTAAATAAATGGAAGGGTGTTTCCAAAGATCCCGTTACTCCGTCAATTGAGAATGTAACACTTTCAAAAGTAGGAGCACCACAGGCAGTTATAATTCCAAGGTCATTTGTGCCAGTTGCAATTGTAGTAGTTTGAACATTGCTTTGTACAGATGTTTCCCTGTCAATAGCAATTACAGAAGCGTTTGTACCAGGACAAAGTAGTATGGCCCCGGAATTAAAAACGCCATTCACAATTTCCACAACCTGGGAAAACAGGGCCGATGAAATAATTACATAACCATTTGTTACAGGTGATCCTCCGCATTTATTTACGGTTCCTTTAAATGCACCTCCGAATTCCTGTACATCAACTTTTACAGCTCCCAGGTCAATATTAGTAGTTAGCGTATTAATATCTCTTGTAAAAAGTGATGGATTGCATCCTGAACTAAGCTTTAGAACCAATGATGCATTTGCCGGCAACATCATGTGTACCATTCCATCTGTATTTGTATAAGCGGTAGTAATTGAATTTGGGAAACCTGTAACGGAAATGGATACTGCTATATTAGCCATAGGCTGTAATGAGTCGTTGATTATTTGTGTTGTGAAATTTACAGAAGGGGTTGGCTGATCACAGTTCCATGGAGTGAAATGGCTTACATCTCCCATATAACTATTACCGTTTTTAGTAGCAGCGCCATCTTCTTTCCACAATCCGTTGCTTTCATCAAAATACCATAAAGGGATAGACGCAGGTGCTGTTCCAGGTAATGAAGCTGGTATCGGAAAGTTTAATGATGCTTTTAAACCGGCTGCGATCTGCAACAATTCACCTCCATCACCGATAAGTTCTACATTGAGCATCCCATAAGTTGTCAATACATTTAAATAACCATTTGAATCGATACCACGTAAATCACCAGGCATGGTAAGCTGGGTTATATCCATATCTGATGGGTCATACCAATGTATGGCAATATTTACGGTACCTGTGTAAGGAGCATTGGTTGAAGCAACAACAACCGCATTGGCAGGTAATGTTACACTTGCTCCGTTGGCAGTTGTAACAACACCGCCCGTTGAGCTGCTAACGGTACCAGTGATTGTTTTAGGAACCAATTGCAAACGAATGAAAGTTTCTTTCCCTGCAACTGGTAAAAATGTTCTTGTACCGCTAAAGTACCCGGATTTGGTTACCTGTACAAAACCTGCTGATTTCGAAAAATCAACAGCTTCCAGTTTGAAATAACCATATGCATCTGTTATCGTTGTGGCTGTTCCCTTTTTTACATCTGCACCTTCTACCGGAGCACCGCTTTCATCTGTAATAAAACCGGCGACAGAGGCATTGATCTGCGTAGAAAGATCGGGAGTAACGGGGTGAACAGATTCTACATATTCTTCCTGAACTGAATTTTTTTTGCAGGAATTTAAAAGAAGGGTATAACAAAGGGTGACCAGGATTAAGGGGAACATTTTTTTCATTGCAGTAATTTTTATCTCTTATAAGATACAAAATTAAATTCCGTTGTTGGCTGGAAGGGAAAATAATTTGATAATTTGGAAATTAGATGATTTAATGATTTGGAGATGGGGCTCATGGATATGCAAAAATGCTTTTCTGCAATAAGTAAGATACTTACCTGGACTAAACTAGTGTAATAGGAGCAAGCTTTCACTTGCTCCGTGCAGTTGATACAGTGCCGCCGATGAAGCTATAAGAAGTTCTGCTAATTATCTTTGTAATCTTTTTTTGAGGGAGCGGTTTTATATTTTAATAAGATGCCATATTGTGTGATTCTGTTAGCTGTAGCGAAATAATTTATTGGTTACCGATTTCTGTTACTAAAATGAAGATATGCCGGCAATGGTTTGCCGGCATACTCCAAAATCAAAACTGGTCACCGCCGATTTTCCGGGATCAATTTCTCTTTCAATAAAAAAATTATTCCACTTTATTTAATAAACGGTGTAATGGAGTGAAATGGTTGGGTATTTTTTTTATTTTTTTTTGAGTAGGCTTAAAAATGATATGTTCAATGTAGGATTAGGTAGAACAAGCGCAAACTCTTTTCTGGCTTAAGTTTCGAATGTAAAAGAGTTTGGAATTCTATCAGTACCTGCATAAGGCGCATCTTTCCGTCCCGATTTACTATCGGGACGAAGTCGGAATTGTCCCGATAATTATCGGGATCAAACGGCGGAAAGGAGCGACGGTGCAGGTACGCAGCCCGCCGGCTGTGGAGGCGAAAGCAACTAATTTAAAGTGCTAACCAAAGCTAGTAAAGGCTATGCGCTTGTTCTGCCTAATCCTATGTTCAATGTTCAGGAATTAATGCTTAATTCTACACTTTCGCTTATTTCCCATATTTTTAGCAATACTACAATGATAACATTCGGAACAGGTATCTAGCCATTGAACAGGTACTTTTTTCTTCAATATTTTTTTCGAAAAGCTTTACTACTTATTTTATATGAAACTTTATCGATAATGTAAAATATCCAAAAAGCGGTGTGTACCTGATGGAGGTGCAACTGAAAATGATGAACTATATTATCTTACATGCGACAATTTGAAATACAGCAAATATTTTTTTAGAAATTTTTCTACAGAGTGATTTTAAAAATGATCTTACTTTGTATAACCATTCAGACAACTTCATGGAATTATAAAATTCCGGGGAGCCATAAAATAACATAAAAGGTGAATTCTTTCATCCTCAAAAGTTTCCCCCGTTGATAGGCGGGGGACTTTTATAATAGAGCTGTTCTCATTCAAATACCAACTATAGAAAAATGCTGATAACTTATTCAGTAAATCGCTACATAGATTAGTCTGTTATTCTACTGATAAGATGATCAATCCAATGTTTATTTGCACTTCTCCCGCCAGTGTGTATAATATAAAAATTAAAGGCATCTCTAAAAACCTACCTATTCGCTCCTTTGGAGAGGAATTAAAGGGGAGGTTTAAAGGAAAGTATGGGTTTTTATAGATACCCTTAATTTTTAGAGTGGAGATAAAACTTATTCATCAATCTTAATTACCCTAAATAATGGCTGTCAATACCCAAATCAAAATCGCAATTGCAGATGATCATAAAATCTTTCGTGATGGTATCAGGATGACGCTTCAGGAAAAACCGGACCTGGAAATATTATGGGAAGCAAATGATGGGAAGGAAATGATGGATAAAATAAGGTTAAAAAAACCTGATGTGCTTCTAATGGATATCCGGATGCCTGAAATTGATGGTATTAATGCTATCGGTCTCATACGAAAAGAATTTGATGACATAAAGATCATTGTTCTGAGTATGCATGATGATGAAGAGATGATTAGTAAAATGATGGAGATTGGTGCGAATGCATATTTAACCAAGATAACAGACATTAAAGAGATTTATGAAGCTGTAATCAAATGTATGTCCGAAGGTTTTTATTATAGCGATATGGTTAATAAGATCGTAACAGGAAACCTCATAAAGAAAAAGAATGAATTGCGGAATTATCGGTCAATCATGCCTGTTAGTTTTAATGAAAATGAAATAAAAATCATGCAACTGCTTGCTGAAGATATGAATACAGATGAAATATCAAAGCTGGTTTTTTTAAGCCCGCGTACCATCGAGAACATTCGCCAGAATATGAAGACCAAAGTAAATGCTAAAACTATAGCTGGGCTTCTTTCATATGGAATAAGGCATAACCTGATCAGGTAAATTATGCCAATTAGAAAATTCGGAGACTTACCTGGCGACATGAAAGTTTGAAAATGTTTTCGAACTAAAATTCTTTCTCAATTGTTCATTTATTGTTAACTATACAATTGTAATTCTCGTATAATTCGTTATTGCTATTACGATATAGTTTAAAATGTGAATGAATAATTCCTTAAAAAGTATTAGTCTAAAATTGTTTGCTCAATGGGAGATCCTTCTTCAACTGCTTCTGCATCAGATGCAGTTATAACACTTATGTTTTTTATTAAAAGTTTAAAATCATTGGTCATTGAAAATTCAAACTCCTGGTTTTTCAACAGTTTGCTAATTGGATCATCAACCTGTAATTCAGTGACCATCTCTGTGGCCAGGGCAGGATGTTTGGTACCATTATTTAGAATGCGCCCATTGTTGAGTATTAGTGCAGGAAAACTCCATTTCATTTTTCTTCCTCCCGCTGCTCTTTCGAAATCTGTATGGTTCATGTTGAGTGTTTGCTCACCGTTTGCAGAACGTTTCAGGAGTATGGTAATGACAGGAAGATATTTTTTCCAGGCCTGGTTAAACATAATGAATGTTTTAAAATTTAAAATTGTTAGAATAAACAATCCTCTTGTGCAAAATGATTGTCTTTTTTTAAGTATTGAACATTGTACGTTGAATATTGAAACTTTCTTCAAAAACAACCATCATTAAATACTCAACATCCACTGTAGAATATTCAATATCCGGAGAACTAAAAAGATATAAATAATCTTTGTTCATTGAAGCTAACCTTTTTTATTCAGCATTGCAGGATTTAGTTTGCGATACTACTTTTTACCATGATGAAATAAGAATAAAGACTCGCTTGCCGATTAATAAGGCTATCTTGAAAAATGATAAAAGATAAAGTAGTACAGTTTGTTTGCTTTGAAACAAAACTCAACTGTGATCAGTTCCTTATTCAGTGGGAACATTTTAACAGGTCCACCAACAGCGATCTTGATGTTATTCTCCAACATTCGGAGCATAATGCTGTGTTCAGGTATATTGCCCAGCACCGTTGTATTGCAGGTGAACTCAATTTTGCATTTACGAAAGGAAAAAAATCATCTCATACACCTGAAATTGGAATAAAAACAAAACAGGCAGGTGGGTATTCTATATTGCAGGAAGAAAAGAAAAATGATGTCAGCGCAGGAGAGAGTAAGCTTTTTTCTTTTATTACTGATCCAACAACTGATCTTAGTATTTACAAGCAATTATCGGCTTACAGTAAATTAAATATTTACCAGGCTTATTATGAAAATTGTAGTTATGCTTACATTCTGGAGTTTTTTGTAAAAAATAAATATGTTTCCGTGTTGCAGGAACAATTAAAATTAATAAGTGGGATTGACTGCAGAATATATCACGAAATGAGTGTTCATGCATTCTAGTTTTCTCCTTGAGTATTGAACATCGTACGATGAATATTGAAAATTTGTGCATGAGTTACCTTCATTGCATACTCAACATCCAACGTACAATGTTCAATAATTAAAAACTTACATGTCAAACTCCCACACACTCCGGTAATTTCCATTCTTTTCAATATAACTTAAAAATGAATTATAAAACGGATCTGCGCCAATGGTAGCGCTATCACCAATTACAAATAATTGTTCCTTCGCTCTTGTAATAGCAACATTCATTCTTCTGTAATCTTTTAAGAAACCAATCTCGCTTTCATCGTTGCTACGTACCAGTGAGAGAATGATGATTTCTTTTTCCTGTCCCTGGAAACTATCAATGGTACTGATGCGCATTTGCTTTGGCAATACTTCTTTGGCGGCTGCTACTTGTCCGGCATAAGGAGAAATAAATGCAGTTGTTTCGGGATTTAATGTTTCCGTTTCAATTATTTTTTGTACGATTTTTAATTCACCTTCATTTTGTAAACTCATTCCGTCATTACCATGTACTTCATTATATCCTGAACCAGCCGTGTCTATAAAACTGATATGAACGCCTGTATTACCAAGATGCGATGCAGCTTTCAATAAACCATTATAAAAATAATCGCTGGAAAAACCTGCAATCGCTTCCCGCATGCGGTATTGTGTGTTGAGTAGAAAAATATTTTTTACAGTAGCAATGCTTACTTCTAAAATTGATTTGTTCAAACCGAAGCGCATGGCTTCCTGGCTCAAAACAGTAGGGGGTAGCTGCAAATGATCACCAGCCAAAACATATTTTTTTGCCAATGGAAAAATGCACCATGCCAGTGGTTCAATGCATTGCCCCGCTTCATCAATCACAAGTGTTTGAAAATTAAATTTATTGATACTTGCATCATAAAGTCCAACAGGTGTTCCTAAAATAACATCAGCTTCCGCAAATAATTTTTCTTCATTATAAGCTTGAAGTTTTTTTATTTCGATTCTTATATTTTTTACTTCTTTAAATAAAAGATTACGTTGTTCCCTTTCTGCTTTACCAAAACTCCGTTTGTATTTAAGCGCCATCTTCCTGAATTCTTCTGCCTGTATTTTTAATTGCTTAATGTCTTTTTGTTGTTTGCTATTGGCAAGTCTTCCTTCGGGAGTATGTGCAAAAATGGCTTCATTTACTTTACTTGTATTGCCAACCCTCAATACTTTTACGGATTGGTTGATCAATCCCTGTGCAATATTATCAACAGCAGTATTACTTGGAGCGGTTACCAATACTTTCTCTCCATCTTTTATCAATTGTACAATGGATTCAATGAGTGTGGTTGTTTTTCCAGTACCAGGCGGACCATGAACGATCACAATAGTTTCATTTTGAGTAATCGCTGTTACCGCTTTTTGTTGACTATCATTTAATCGTTTGTTGCTAAACGTTAGTGAACCAGTTGTTTGTTTAAGATCAGTAATTATTTCAGCTTCACCATGCAATTGTTGAAACAAAGGATACAACACTTTATTGTTTTCAAGTTCATTCAATGCTGCTTTCATGATACTCGTTGTGCGTTGGTCGGGCGCTAACTTAATACCAACGCCATCATCTTCTATCCAATCAGGAAAGTCGGGTGCAAACAACCTGAACTCACCAGTCCTTCCTTCAAGATTTATGAGCACTCCTTTAATGGGCGTTTCTCCGGCACAAAAACATTCTATTGCAGCGCCATCCCTGAAAAGATTTATTTCAGCAGGAAAAGCAAGCCTGAAACTTATTTCAGGAAAATCTGCATAGCCGAAATTCTTTTTTGTGATGATAAGCGGATGCAATGCCAGCCCTTCAGCCTTCAATGACTTTAATGTATGTTGCTGATCGAGGCTATATCTTTTTACCTGTTCTTTTTCTTCGAGCTCGATGCATTGTAATAAATTCTTAATGTGAGGATCTGAAACTGCCATGCTGTGAAAATAAGAAGGATGACGGGGATAAAAAAATAGGTGAATGAGTGATAGGTGATTAAGGTTTTGAAGATTTGAATCATTCACCTATTCACTCATTCACCCATTGCAAATACCTCCAAACTTTCTATATTTAACCATTCAAAACTAAAAACAAACCTTATGGGCCTCATGACACGCTTATCCAATGGCTGGAACATTGCGATGAACAGCTTTAAAGTATTGAGAGAAAATAAACAGCTGCTCATCTTTCCTATACTTTCAGGAGTTTCACTTATACTCATTATGGCTTCTTTTTTTACTGCGGTACTTGGATTTGCAGGATGGAATTTTGACAATATCAAAGAAACTGGCAGCAACAGGATAATAGCATATGCTGTTTTACTTGCTTTCTATATTGTCAATTATTTTGTTGTTGTATTTTTTAATATGGCACTCATACATTGTACTTCCTTGTATTTTAAAGGAGAAGAAGTAACCGTAAGAAAAGGAATTGATTTCAGCATGAGCCGCCTAGGAAGCATATTTGCCTGGGCCGTTTTTGCAGGAACAGTTGGAACTATTTTAAGAGTGATCCAGGAAAACGTTGGTACTCTTGGAAAAATAATCACGGGTATTGTTGGAGTAGTTTGGAGTGTTGCAACGTTTTTTGTTGTTCCCATTATCGCTTATGAAAATCTTGGTCCCATCGATGCATTTAAAAGATCTTCACAAATGATAAAAGAAAAATGGGGTGAAGGAATTGGCGCCGGGTTTAGTTTTGGTCTTATAAATCTTGTTGCGATTATAGCGATCGTTGCTATTGCATTTGGTATTGGTTACGCAATTCATCCTGTTGCAGGCATTGCTGTTGGGTTATTGTGCATCATGTTGCTTCATGCAATAGTAAGTGCAGCAAGAACTATTTTTATCAGCCAGGTATATCATGGTATCACAGGAGATCCTGTTGAACATTTTAACCAGCAAATGATTGATAACTTATTTGTGACGAAGAGATAATCCAATCTGATATCAGATTTCAGAAATCAGCATTAAGTTTATAAAAGCTTCCATCACTATTCTAAATAACTATTTGATAGTACAGCTGACGTCCGATATCTGGCTACTGATTTCATTTTACTATTTTATGGATCTGATCCTAATACCCGGAGCAGATTTTTTATTTTACAAATACTTTGTTTAAACTGTTTTCATTCTTTAATCCGCTTCAATAACCTTTCATCCTTCTTTATTGCAAGTCTGCTAAAAAACAGGCCTGCCCGGTGCAGCATATTTGTACATTATGATGCCAATCAAATTACTTAACCAAAAAATTGTTTTATGAAAAAGAAATTAAACATGCGAATATTTCAATCGATTTTTTTTGCATTCATATCTATTACTGCTTTTAGCCAGGGGGTAACAACGCCACGTACACCGAGTCCCGCTTCAGAAGTTTCTCAAACTATTGGAATCTCTAGAGTAACCGTTAATTATTCAAGGCCCTCAGTAAAAGGAAGAGAAATATGGGGTAAACTTGTTCCTTATGGCTGGAATGTTCAGGCATTTGGATTGAATAATTCTGCTCCCTGGCGTGCCGGTGCAAATGAAAATACAACAATCCGTTTTTCTCACGATGTAAAAGTGGAAGGACAAACCGTTCCTGCAGGAATATATGGGCTAACATTCGTGATCAATAAAGACAATTCAGGAGAAGTGATATTGTCGAAAGACAGCCGTTCATGGGGAAGCTTTTTTTATGATGCAAAGAATGATCAGCAGCGTTCGAAAATAAATATTCGTGACAATGCTTTTACAGAATTACTCACCTACGATTTTATCAATCTTACAAAAACATCTGCGGAACTGGTATTGAACTGGGATAAAAAACAATTTCCTGTAAAGATTGAATTTGATGTTGACAATATTGTAATAGCCAATGCAGAGGAAGAATTAAAAAGTACTGCAGGATTTTCATGGCTAGGATTTTCAAGTGCAGCAAATTATTCACTTCAAAATAAAACACATCTTGAGCAAGGTTTAAAATGGATCAATACTGCCGCAGCACAAAATAATACTTTCACTACACTCAGTACAAAATCAGCAATCTTAAAAGAGATGGGTAAAACCGCAGAAGCAGATTCAACCATGGACAAAGCGATGGCGATGGCCACCAACAACGAACTTAACGCTTACGGATACCAGCTAATGAATGCTGGTCAAAAAGATAAGGCAATTGAAGTGTTTGTATTGAATACTAAAAAAAAACCTAAGGATCCAAATACGTTCGATAGTCTTGGAGAAGCTTATTTTACAAATGGAGATACAAAAAATGCGATTGCAAGCTTTAAAAAATCATTGAGCATGAATCCGAATGCAGGGACGAAAGCGAATTCGGAGAAGTTTTTAAAACAGATGGGGGCTTTATAAGTTGATTAGTTGATTGGTTAATAAAGGAAGACAATTCTCTTCAGCTTGATCTACGCTATCAACTTTGTCAACCTTGCACAAGAAGTTTCATAGGGTTAAGGTTTAACAAAAAGGAGAGCTGTCTTAGGGCAGCTCTTTTGGCAATAGGTGAAGACTTTAAAGTTGAAAGTTTGTGAGGAATTAAAAATTAATAGGCTATCAGGTGCGAACTATTAATTTTAATTCATAATTTTTAATTTACCCATCGTAAAGTCTAAAAAGAAGATTGAAAGCCCGGCATTCTTTAACCGGGTCTAAAAGCCTATTCGTCTATTTTTAAAAAAAAACCGGAAAATTGCTTTATATTTAAGCCTTGATTTTCAAAGCTAATCTATGCAAAAACCAACTGCCTCCCCAGGCAACGATTGTTTCGCTATTAACACATTTATCAATCAAAAATTCGTTATGAAAAAAGTTTTACTGCTAACGCTATTATTTGCGTTGTTCACTACTTTAGGATTTTCACAGACAGACAAATTTTGGTCTGCAAGCTATGAGAGTGCTACAAGTATTACCAAAGACAAATCTGTTTCAAGACTTTCGTTTCCAAAGGAATTCAAATTATTTAAATTGTACATAACTCCTTTAAGGCAGGAGTTATTTACGGTGGTTAATAATCAGTCAAGGCATTCAACTGTAATTTCTTTACCGAATGCAGATGGGGGATTGGAGCAATTTGAAGTTTTTGAAGCTTCGAATTTTGAGCCGGATCTGCAGGTGCAGTTTCCTGAGATCAGGGCTTTTTCCGGAAAAGGAATAACCGATAAATATGCAACTTTAAAATTGAGTATTTCTCCACAAGGAATACAAACAATGATTTTCAGAACGGATAAAGAAAATGAATTCATTGAAGCATATTCACAAGATCATACTATTTATGCTGCATTTAAATCATATAGAACACCGGGACAATTACCTTGGACCTGTTCTACTGTTGAAACACAAATGGCAACAGGTTTAAATGGACAGGTTGCTACAGTTAGTACTGCAAGATCTGGTGGAGATTTAAAGACGATGCGTTTGGCACAATCTGTTACTGCTGAATATTCAAATTATTTTGGTGCAACAAGTGCATCACAGGTAGGATTGGTATTAGCTGCAATTAATGCAACATTAACACGGTGTAATGGTGTTTATGAAAAAGACCTTGCCTTACATTTAAATCTTGTTGCGGCTTCAACGAATGTTATATATTATAACGCTGCTACTGATCCATATGATAATGCATCTACAGGAGCTAATGGATCATGGAATGGACAATTGCAATCAACATTGACTTCTGTTATTGGTGAAGCCAATTACGATATAGGGCATTTATTCGGTGCTTCAGGTGGTGGTGGAAATGCAGGCTGTATTGGTTGTATCTGTACAAACGGATCTAAAGGAAGTGGATTCACTTCTCCTGCTGATGCCATTCCACAGGGAGATAATTTTGATATCGATTATGTTGTTCATGAAGTAGGGCATCAGTTGGGTGCTAACCATACTTTTACATTTCAATCAGAAGGCGGATCTGTTTCTACTTCTGCGCAAAGAGAAATTGGTTCTGGTATAACAATTATGGGATACGCTGGAATCACTTCACAGGATGTAGCACCACATTCTATCGATATTTATCACGAAGAATCAATCGCACAAATACAGGCGAATCTTTTAACAAAAACCTGCCCCGTAACAATCAGTATTGCTGGAAATAATACAGCGCCAGTTGTCGGTGCGGTTAGTAATTATACTATTCCAAAAAGTACTCCATTTGCACTTACTGGTTCAGCCACCGATGCAAATGCTGATGCACTTACTTATTGCTGGGAAGAAAATGACGCTACTACTACATCGACAGGAGCGAATAGTAAAGCAAGTGTAACTAAAACAAGTGGGCCAAACTGGATATCATATAGTCCAACAGCATCTCCAACAAGGACTTTTCCTATTTTAGCAACGATCCTTGCCGGTGGCCAAACAACAGGCCCATTGGCAGGTGGCGATGCAGGTATAAATATCGAAGCATTAAGTTCAGTTGCAAGAACATTGAACTTTAGACTAACTGTCAGGGATAACCATGTATACAGTTCTACGGCCCCGGTTAGTGTAGGTCAAACACAATTTACAGACATGGTAGTTACCGTTAGTGCAGCTTCCGGGCCTTTTGCTGTTACTGCACCAAACACTGCTATATCATATGCAGGAGGTTCAACACAAACCATTACATGGTCTGTTGCAGGTACAACTGCAACACCCGTTAGTTGCGCCAATGTAAAAATATCTTTATCAACAGACGGCGGCCAAACGTTCCCGACAGTATTAGCAGCAAGTACTCCTAATGATGGATCGGAAGCACTGGTCATTCCAAATACGCCAACAACAACTGCAAGAATAAAAGTAGAAGCAGTTGGAAACATATTCTTCGATATCTCTAATTCAAACTTTACAATTACAGCTGGTAGTAGCTTTAGTACAATAACAACTTCTTCGATCACTCCATTGAATTATTGCGCTGGAACAGCAGTAAGTGTTCCATTTACAACAAATGGTGCTGCGAATGCAGGCAATGTATTCACTGCTCAATTATCAGACGGAGCAGGTTTATTTGCGAATCCGGTGTCTATTGGAACGTTAACTTCAACCACATCCGGGACTATTTCGGCAATCATTCCAGGTGGAACAGATATGAATATGGGTTATAGAATTCGGGTTGTAAGTTCAAATCCTGTTGTTATCGGTTCTAATAATGGCTCAAATATTAATGTTAATGTTGACCCATTGGCCCCTGCAATTACAGCAGGCGGACCAACAACATTCTGCGCAGGCGGCAGTGTTGTATTAAGTGGGAATTCATCCGGCGGCACATGGAATACTGGTGCTACTACCCCTTCTATCACTGTTACTGCTGCTGGCACTTACTTCGTTGTTACAAACGGTGGTTCATGTGGAAATGTTCAATCTAACAGCATTTCTGTAATAGTTAATTCTCTATCATCTGCATCAACAATTACGGCAGGTGGAGTAACAACTTTCTGTAACGGAGGAAGTGTAGTATTAAGTGGCAATGCAAATGGCGGCACCTGGAACCTTAACGGTAGTGCAATTGGAACAGGAACAACATTTACTGCGACAGCAGCCGGTGATTATACAGTTACCAATACAAACACTTGTGGAACTGCAACATCCAATCATATTGTTATTACTATAAATCCACAACCAACGGCATCAACAATTACAGCAGGCGGAGCAACAACTTTCTGTGCGGGTGGAAGTGTAGTGTTGAGCGGCAATGCAAACGGCGGCACATGGAACCTTAACGGTAGTGCAGTAGGAACAGGTACAACATTTACTGCGACAGCAGCGGGTGACTATACTGTTACCAATACAAACACTTGTGGAACTGCTACATCCAATCATATTGTTATTACAATAAATCCACAACCAACGGCATCAACAATTACAGCAGTCGGAGCAACAACTTTCTGTGCGGGTGGAAGTGTAGTGTTGAGCGGCAATGCAAAC
>JBDTLP010000115.1:0-13926 GCA_039934735.1 Ferruginibacter sp.
CCTTCTTTACCACCAAGCCAACAGGACAAGGAACAGGATTGGGTTTATCTTTAAGCTATGATATCGTAACCAAGGGACATGGTGGGGAATTGAAAGTAGTGACAAAAGAAAATGAAGGTTCAACATTTATTATTCAGTTACCGGCTTAACAACAAGAGACATGAAAAATATCCTGCTAATTATATTATTTTTCCCAATGGCACTCTCTGCACAAAAAGCCGATACCGTAAAAATATTAAACGCAGAAAAAATCCACCTCGAAAAAGAAATGAAGGGTTGGGTGTTTCTTTTCCGTAATTGGAAATACAAAGTTGGAGACAACCCGGAATGGGCAAAACCCGGAATGAATGATTCAGATTGGAAACTTAGTGACCTTAACAAAATTCCTTATGACAGTGTGCAAATACCCGGGAGTACCATTACCTGGCTGAGAATACGCATTAAAAATGATAGCAGTTTTGCACAACCATTGGTTATGCGTTTATACCAAACCGGTGCTTCTGAAATATATCTTGATGGTAAGTTGATACATCGCTTTGGTATTATAAGCACCAACGCTGATTCCGCCATATTTTACAACCCTGGCTTAAACAATTTTTCTTTTCCTTTGATCAATGATTCTACCCAGTTACTGGCAGTAAGGTTCCTGAATATGCCGATAAAATATCCTTTATTTTTCAACCAGTTTACAGCAGGTTTTTATCCCCGCCTGGCACAGTTTAATAATGCCGAAGGCGACTATCAAACTACACAATACTATTCGGATGTTTCTAATCTAAAAATTGTTTTTGGAGCATCCATTTTATTAGGCGTTCTTTTTTTATCCCTGTTTATTTTTTTTCGGGCACAAAATGTAAACTTATTTTTTTCGATGTGTACTTTTTCTCTTGCGGCAACCATTGCAGTGATGTCATCCTCAAGAAATGCTCATAACCATTTTTTTTCATTTTACCTGTTGTGGACTCTATTTGCAGCGTCATATACAATTTTATTACAGCTCTGCATATACAAAGTATTTAACGGTGCAAAAAAATGGCAATATTGGATTACACTCACACTTACCCTGCTGTCAATTCCGGGAGCATTAATAATAAACAGCAATTACTTTACCCTGGTTGTAGCTCTACTTGTAGTGGCAGATGCATTCAGATTAAGCACAAAAAAATCGGGGAACAACAAATCGTCGGGTGCCCGTATTCTACAGGTTTGTTTGCTGCTAAACCTCCTCTATTGGCTTTTTGTTCTCTTTAATATATTTGCCATAATAGATTATCCCGTCGTTTATGAATACCAACCTTTTGCTTTCCTGTTAGTTCCCATAGGACTGGCTATGTATATTGGTTATTCCTTTGGTACAACAAGCCAATCGTTGCAGCAAAAATTAAATGAAGTAGAACAATTGTCAGCCGAAAAGCAACAAATATTAGCTATACAAAATGAAACGCTGGAAAAACAAGTTACCGAAAGAACCGCAGCCCTTAATCAATCACTGGAAGAACTTAAATCAACCCAGCAACAGCTTATCCAATCAGAAAAAATGGCTTCGCTTGGTGAACTTACCGCAGGCATCGCCCATGAAATTCAAAACCCATTGAACTTTGTAAATAATTTTTCAGAAGTAAACACAGAGTTGATAGAGGAATTGGTTGAAGAAGTTGATAAAGGAAATACAGAAGAAATAAAAGCAATTGCAAAAGATATTAAAGAAAATGAAGAAAAAATAAATCATCATGGTAAACGTGCAGATGCGATCGTAAAAGGAATGCTGCAACATTCAAAAAGCAGTAACGGTATAAAAGAACTTACAGATATTAATGCATTGTGTGATGAATACATACGCCTTTCCTATCATGGCCTTCGTGCAAAAGATAAATCTTTCAATGCAACAATTAAAACTGATTTTGATAACAGCATTGGAAAAATAAATATCATTCCACAAGATATTGGAAGAGTGATCATGAATTTACTCACAAATGCATTTTATGCAGTCAATGAAAAAAACAAATTAAACATTCC
Source organism: Ferruginibacter sp. (assembly GCA_039934735.1). Lineage (GTDB taxonomy): Bacteria > Bacteroidota > Bacteroidia > Chitinophagales > Chitinophagaceae > Ferruginibacter. The sequence goes on from JBDTLP010000115.1 coordinate 2,017, forward strand.
AGGTTACGAGCCAACAGTTACCATCCGCACGAACTGCTCCCCTCTCCTTCTCGCAGATCCCGATAAAGTCGGGAGGAAGGTTGGGGGTGAGGTCCACATAACGGTAACCGATAACGGCAATGGCATCCCCCAAAACATCGTTGAAAAAATCTTCCAACCCTTCTTCACTACCAAACCAACCGGACAAGGAACAGGATTGGGATTGAGTTTGAGTTATGATATTATTACCAAAGGACATGGAGGGGAAATAAAAGTAGAAACAAAAGAAGCAGAAGCCCGCCCGGATGACCTGGTCGGACGGGGCACAACATTCACCATACTATTACCCATAACTGCATAAAAAATAATTATGAAGAAATTATTGTTCATCCTATTAATTTTTTGTTCAATCGTTGCGAAAGCGCAATACAAAAATCCATTCTTTAATACACTAACGGTAGAAAAGGGATTACCCGAAGGGAATATAATGTCTTCGCTGGAAGACAAATCCGGATACATCTGGCTCGGCACACAAAACGGATTGGTCCGTTATGATGGCTACCAGATAAAACCATATCTACTCCTGAATGATGAAGGCAAACCCAGTATCAGAAGTAGTGTAAACTTGTTATTCGAAGATGCTAAACAGCAATTGTGGGTTTCCATAGCCCTGGAAGGTATGTATCATTACAACAGGCAAAAAGATGCTTTTGATAAAATAAAAATAGACTCAGCAGTATGGAACATTTTTAAAAATTGCCCGGTAATACATTGGATAGAAGATGATCAATCAGGTCTCCAGATCCTGAATACATTTGAGTCACCCTCAGGCAAACCCCATGTGTTTACTTTCGACGCATTGCAAAATAAGATGAGGATCTTCAGCGCAAATGAAAAAGGCAGCAATTTTATTCCGGCGTATGATGCCGCATCTTTAATAAAAGATGGCAATAAAAAAATATGGTTGTTAACAGACAGTCTGATAAATATCTTCAATCCCAAAACAGGTTCCTTTGATCCGTATGCGCTACGGCCAAACACAAACAAAAATATTATGTTTTATGGAGTGATGGCAGACCCTGAAAATCCTGACATTATTGTATTCAATTCTTATTTTGGAGGAACCGCAAATCCGGATACAACTCATAAACGAGCCGTATATCAATTCAATACCAGAACAAAAGAATTTAGATCATATCTACACGATGCAAAGGTTCCCGGTTCTATTGCAGACGAATGCATACATATTTTAATCGATTCGTCAAAAAGGATATGGTGTTCCACTTTAAAAGGTGTTTCACTATTAAATACACAAACCGGAACCTTTACCAACTATGCTTTGAAATTGCCGCCTTCAACATCAGATGAACAAACGCATGTAGAATCCATCGCTGCTGATAAAGATGGCAATCTGTGGTTGGGCGGCTTTTTTAAAGGATTGTTTTTTCTGAATGTAAAAACAGCTACTGCCACCTATTATGCTCATACAAATACAGAAGGAAGTCTGCCCGATCATGATGGAATAAAAAAATTATACTTCGACCACTCAGGTACGCTCTGGCTCAATGTCCCTTATCATGGTATGGCATATTTAAATCGTCCACGTTCATTATTTAATCCTTTTCCAATTGCTCCTTCGCTGGCAGAAACAGGCGGCAAACTCAGCCTGGATGATTATTTTATCTACGAAAAATATGGAGACAGCTCATTTCTCCTTAAAGACAGTTCCGGTTTATATTTATGGAATTATAATCAGAATACTTTTAAAAGTATCGATCTGAAGAACAGTAAAATTTACAAACAGATTATTGCCGTGTATGCAGCCCATGATGGAAAAATATGGATCGGTTGTGCTGGTGCCGGACTTTTTTGTTACAATCCATTTACGAAGCAGGTTCAACAATATAAAAATGACGCAAAAGACAGTACTTCACTTGGTAGTAATTATATCAATACTTTGACAGAAGATCCTACAGGAAATATATGGATCGGAACAGGAGATAAAGGAATTTGTTGTTTAAATAAACAAACCGGCAAATTCATTCGATACCCTTTTATCAGGAATAATGGTACCATTAAACCGGATAATAAGCTGGATGACGCTATAGTGGCATCTTTGTATTTTGATAGCGAAGGCATAGTATGGGTCGGTACCAATTTTGGTGGCCTTAACAGGTTCGATACCCGGACAAATACATTTACTTCTTACCTGGATGCAAAGCAGGGGTTGAGTTCGGTTATATCGATTTTTGAAGACAGTCATAAACGGTTATGGGCAGGAACCTATCTTTCAGGTTTGTTTTTAGTTGATAAGAAAACAGGCAGCTTTAAGAGATATGGCATAGAAGACGGATTGTTGCACAGTTCAATAGGAGGAATTACAGAAGATAAAACCGGTAATATATGGACTGCTTCTGCAAGAGGCTTATCCCGGCTTGATCCCACGACCAACAAAATCACCAATTTTATAACGTATGATGGAGATCAGAATTTCCAGGGCAAAGGGAGTCCATTTTTTATAGGGGTGAAAAACGGCTTAATAACATTAGACCCAGACAAAATGAAAACAAGCAACGTACCACCGGTAGTATTAATTGAATCACTTGGTTATCATTCGGCTAAGGAAAATAAAGACACGCTTGTATTCACGCATGGCAGAGAAAACATTGAATTGAAGTACAATGAAAACAAGATCAGCTTTCAATATATAGCTATTCATACAGGTAATGCCGAAGCTAACAAGTATGCTTACCAGCTGGAAGGAAATGATAAGGATTGGATAGAGGCAGGTACACAACGATCTGTTACGTACTCCAATCTTTCACCCGGCACATATACATTTAAGGTAAAAGCATGCAACAGTGATGCTGTATGGAATGAAAACGGTGCCAGTTTTGCCTTCACCATCCAGCCACCGTGGTGGAAAACCTGGTGGGCTTATTTATTATACGCTGCTATTTTTATTGCAGGAATATCTTCGTTTATCGCGTATCGTTCGGCTGCATTAAAAAAAGAAAACAAAGTACTGGAAGAAAAAGTAGCGTTACGTACAACACAATTACAAAGTTCTATTACAGAACTTAAATCCACCCAAACTCAACTTATTCAATCAGAAAAAATGGCTTCCTTAGGCGAACTAACTGCAGGCATTGCACACGAAATTCAGAATCCATTGAATTTTGTAAATAATTTTAGTGAAGTAAATACAGAGTTGATTGTGGAAATGGTTGATGAAGTAAAAAAAGGAAATACAGAAGAAGCATTATCTATTGCAAATGATATAAAAGAGAATGAACAAAAAATAAATCATCATGGTAAACGTGCCGATGCTATTGTAAAAGGCATGTTACAACACAGCCGCAGCAGCAACGGAATTAAAGAACCAACAGATATCAATGCATTGTGTGATGAATATTTACGTCTCTCCTATCACGGACTTAGAGCAAAAGACAAATCTTTCAATGCAACATTGAAAACTGATTTTGACGACAGTATCGGAAAAATAAATATTATATCACAGGATATTGGAAGAGTGATATTGAATTTATTGACAAATGCTTTTTATGCCGTCAACGAAAAAAATAAATTAAACGTCGAAAATTATGAACCAACTGTTACCATAAAGACTTCGCAAACTCCCCCTTTAGGAGGCCGGGGGGTTGAGGAGGTCCACATAACGGTAACTGATAATGGCAACGGCATTGCACAAAAAGTTTTAGAAAAAATATTCCAACCTTTCTTCACTACCAAACCTACAGGCCAGGGAACAGGATTGGGGTTATCATTAAGTTATGATATTATTACCAAGGGGCATGGAGGTGAGCTGCGGGTAAACACCCAAGAGGGAGGAGGAACAACATTTATTGTTATCTTACCAATTACCTGAAACATGATCCTATGTCCAAACCAACATGACTTCAGCTAAATTTAACCTTGCAGCTCAAAGCCAGAAATTTGTAATCATTATTAAATAATTAAGATATCTTTTCACACAATTTTTCATTTAAAAACGGATACCATGTACAAAGAACAGCTACTGAACAATATCGAAAAGGAAATAAATATCTGCCGCAGGCTGTATACCAAAACGTCTGCTGATCAAATTGACTTTAGACCAAAAGAAGGCTTGAGAAGCACCTTGGAAATTTTACAATACCTGAGCGTCATCGGGATTGCCATGCCGTTATATTGGCTAAAAAACGACGGAAGTGACTTTAATACTTTTTATGGCGCTACCATAGCAGATAGTAAATCTATAAAGTATGAACAGGTTTTAAGTTATATGGATAAAGAAATAGCTGCTATAAAAGAACTATTCGGCCAGATAACTGAAGAAGATCTCCTAAATAAAGAAGTGGCTTATCCCTGGGGTGGTACTGCGCCACTGGGAGAAGCGATTATTGCTACAAGTATTAAATGGCTGGCCGCTTATAAACTGCAGCTATTTCTTTTTATTAAACTTTCAAGTGATCATATACTGGGTACGGCAGATGCCTGGATGTTAACAGACATGCCGGTATAAAATCAACGTATAATTATTCTTATGAGTAATGAATCAAACAGGCAGGTATTAAAAGATAAAATTGACGGACTTAATAAACAGGCCTGGGAATCCAGGGTGAGTGATTCTAACCAGGCTCACATCTTCTGTAATCAGGCTATTGAAATTGCTGAAGAAATTAACTACTCCAGGGGAAAGGCAGAAGGCTATCGTACTGCAGCATTTTGTCTTATTCGCCTTTCCAAACACCAGGAAGCACTTGAATATTGTAAGAGGTCATTCCCATTATTTGAATCATTAAATGATGTGGATGGACAGGCTTCTATTTATGGTTACCAGGGAATCATCCAGCGTAGCTTAGGAAATTATGCAGCTTCGCTGGAATTACTATTTAAATTTCTGGAACTTTCAAAACAAGTTGGTAACATGGAAGCCGCATCGCTTGCTTATTATCATTCAGGCGTAACGTATAAATATTTAGGTTCGAATGAAAAGGCATTGAATTATTTCCTGCAAAGCCTTCAAACCAGCCCAACGCAATCAACAACAAACTGGGTTGCTCAATCTTATTCCTTTAAACAAATTGGTCTTATTTATTTTGAAACCGGTGACTTTACAAATGCTCTTCAGTATTTTCAAAAAAGCCTGGGCCCGGCTCAAGATGCAGGAGATAAATGGGGCGAGGCAGGTTGCATGGATTGCATCGGAAACCTGTACTTTAAGTTAGAAAAATTTGATACAGCAATAGAATATTATAAAAAAAGTCTGGAAATTTCAGTCTTAGAAGGTGATAAGAAAGGACAGGGAAATACGCTTTATCATCTAACGCAGATCAGCCTGGAAAATAAAGAGCCTGCCCAGGCAGCGTTGTATGCAAAAGAAAGCCTGCAGATCCGCGAAGAGGCAAGAGATAAAAAAGGACAGGCCGAATTGTATTTACTATCGGCTGATATAACAGCAGCATTAAGTAAGGAAGACAGCGGTGAAAAAAGATTAAGCATTTTAAAAAAAGCACTGCTCATAGGTGAAGAAACAAAAGCACTGGATCTTTTATGCAATGTGCATAGCGCAATGTACAATACCTATAAAGAGTTTCATCAATATTCCGAAGCTTTACAACACCTGGAAAAATCCTATGCCTTTGAAAAAGAGTTGCATTCCAATAAATTAAAACAGCAAATGATCAACCTGGAAATCACGCATCGTGTAGAGCAAACCAGGACGGAAACTGAAGCATTAAAGCTCCGCAATATTGAACTATCGGGACTTTATGAGGAAATTAAAAATCAAAAAGAGAAAGCAGACATCACCTTATCGGAACTTAAGGCTGCCCAGGCGCAATTAATTCAGAGTGAAAAAATGGCGTCTCTCGGTGAACTCACTGCAGGCATTGCCCATGAAATTCAAAACCCGCTAAATTTTGTAAATAATTTTTCTGAAGTAAATACAGAGTTAATACAGGAATTGGTTGATGAAGTTGATAAAGGAAATCTTACTGAAGTAAAAGCTATAGCAAACGATATAAAAGACAATGAAGAAAAAATAAATCATCATGGCAAACGGGCAGATGCCATTGTAAAAGGAATGTTGCAACACTCCAGAAGTAGTAATGGAATAAAAGAACCAACGGATATCAATGCATTGTGTGATGAATATTTACGATTGAGTTATCATGGTTTAAGAGCAAAAGACAAATTATTCAACGCAACATTGAAAACAGATTTTGATGTTTCGATCCAAAAAATAAATATCATATCACAGGATATTGGAAGAGTGATATTGAATTTATTAACGAATGCATTTTATGCAGTCAATGAAAAAAAGAAAGCTTGTCAGGCTGAGCTTGTCGAAGCCGGTTACGAGCCAAGAGTTACCATCAGCACGAACTGCTCCCCGCTCCTTCGGAGAGGAATTGCGGGTGAGGTCAGCATAACGGTAACAGATAACGGTAAAGGCATCCCTCAAAAAATATTAGAAAAAATTTTCCAACCTTTTTTCACTACAAAACCAACCGGCCAGGGAACAGGCCTGGGCTTGAGTTTGAGTTATGATATCATAAAAGCACATGGTGGAGAAATAAAAGTAGAATCGAAAGAAAACGAGGGTACAACATTCACCATTCAATTACCAACAACTTAAATCATTTTATGAAGGCTCTTCTAAAAATGTTTTTTCTTTTGTTCTTACCGGCATTTGTGATAGCGCAGCAAAATCCCTTTGTTGAAAACTGGTCTGATACACAAATTGATAGCTTACGAACTGAATTACAGCAGACCACGAATGATACAATGCTTATGAGAATATCAAGAAGTCTGGGTTGGTATTACACTGAAATAAACAGGGACAGCAATTTGTACTATCAAACACAGCAGTTAACGCTTGCCAGGAAATTAAAATTAAAAATATGGGAGGCAGATGCCCTGGATGGCACAGGCTGGGTATTGGCTCAGTTAAAAAACTATCCGCTTTCCCTTCAACATTTCTTAGAGGGAATGGCCATTTTACAAAATAAAGATGTTAAAAAAAAATATCTGGCTGATCTCGCTTTTTTCAAAAGATAAAAATCCCGAAAACGCCCGGTTAAACAGTCTTGCCTGGATTCATAACGATTTTGCCATGCTGTACAAAGCAACCGGTAACAATAAAAAAGAATTATCTACTTTATTGCAGGGTTTCACAATTGGAAAAGGCACTAATAATTATACCGTGCTTTCTGTAATTTCTGTAAACCTGGCTGAAGCATATCTTAAAACAGGCAAACCTGATTCCGCTTATATATATGCGCAGGAGGCATTGGATAACATGGCAAAATCTGGCTATAATATCTACAAAGGAGTAGCATTGGCCACCATTGGAAGTGTATATATAAAACAGGAAAAATATCCGGAAGCGAAGCAATATTTTGAAGAGTCACTAATCGCATACAAACTTTATAATAATAAAACGGGCATCCCCAATACCTTTCTTTCTTTAGCTGACCTGTATAAAGCTATGGGCAAAACAGATTCAAGTATTTACTACACTCAAAAAGCATTAGCAGGTTATAAAGAACTTAATCTTCCGGCTTATATAAATACCAGCTTCGCCACTCTGTATAACTTATATAAATCAACAGGCCATCCAGACAGTGCGTTCTATTATTTAAAGCTCTATACAACCTTAAACGATAGCCTTGCGATAGCAGATAAGGAAAAAATTGATGAGTATCAAAATCTAGGATTTAATGATCAGATAAAAACGCAGCAAAAGGAGCAACAGCGCTTAAATAGAGAAAATGAGTTAAGAATGTATGCGCTAATAGCAGCCATAGCTATATTTATGTTGATTGCATTTCTACTTTACAGAAACAATCGAATCCGCCAAAAAGCAAACGAACTTTTGCAACAACAAAAGGAAGAAATAGAAATTCAGAAAAAAAATGTGGAAGAAACGTTGGCAGAATTAAAATCCACGCAAACTCAACTTATCCAATCAGAAAAAATGGCTTCTCTCGGCGAACTCACCGCAGGCATTGCCCATGAAATTCAAAACCCATTAAATTTCGTTAATAATTTTTCGGAAGTAAATACAGAGTTGATTGTGGAAATGGTTGATGAAGTAAAAAAAGGAAATAAAGAAGAAGCATTATCTATTGCAAATGACATAAAAGAGAATGAACAAAAAATAAATCATCATGGTAAACGTGCGGATGCTATTGTAAAAGGCATGTTACAACACAGCAGCAGCAGCAACGGAATTAAAGAACCAACAGATATCAATGCATTATGTGATGAATATCTCCGTCTTTCCTATCATGGCCTTCGTGCAAAAGACAAATCATTCAATGCAACAATCAAAACTGATTTTGACGACAGTATCGGAAAAATAAATATTATATCGCAGGATATTGGAAGAGTGATATTGAATTTATTGACAAATGCTTTTTATGCCGTCAACGAAAAAAATAAATTAAACGTCGAAAATTATGAACCAACTGTTACCATAAAGACTTCGCAAACTCCCCCTTTAGGAGGCCGGGGGGTTGAGGAGGTCCACATAACGGTTACAGATAACGGCAACGGCATCCCACAAAACATAGTTGACAAAATCTTCCAACCCTTTTTCACCACAAAACCAACAGGCCAGGGAACTGGATTGGGTTTATCCTTGTGTTATGATATTATTACCAAAGGACATGGAGGAGAATTAAAAGTGGAAACAATACCAGGCGAAGGAACTTCCTTTATTATTAAATTACAGAAATGAGTGATCATACAGAAATAGAAAAACAAATAATGCTAACCCACGATTTATTTTGGGAAGCGCTTGCAAAAAGAGATCCCGTTACAAGATTTTCTTTTTGTGCTGATGATATAACATTTTTCGGATCAGGCCTGGGTGAGCGGGCCGAAAATAAAGTTGATTACATAGAAATCAATAAAAAAGGAATTGAACAATTTCCCGATCTCTTTAAAATTGAATTTTTATGGAAACAGCTATCTGTTTTTGGCAATACAGCTTGGATCGAATCCGAAGTTGTTTGGACACAGGAAATCAATAGACTTACCACAAAGGAACGATTGAGAAATACTACAATATTAAAATATGAAAATAATAAATGGCTGATCGTTCATGTTCATGGTTCTGCTCCCGACTACAGGCTTCAGGGCGGAGATTACATGACCAATGCAGATACGATCATTAGAAACAATGAATTGGAAAGACAGGTGTACGAAAGAACAGATGAATTAAATAAAACTTTAAAAGATTTAAAGCTACTCAATCCCAACTTGTCCAATCAGAAAAAATGGCTTCGCTCGGTGAACTTACTGCAGGCATAGCACATGAAATTCAAAACCCTTTAAACTTTGTAAATAATTTTTCAGAAATAAATGCCGAGTTGATAAGCGAATTGGTTGAAGAAGTTAATAAAGGAAATACATCTGAAGCAAAGGCACTTGCAAATGATATTAAAGAAAATGAAGCAAAAATAAATCATCATGGAAAACGTGCCGATGCCATTGTAAAAGGTATGCTGCAACACAGTCGTAGCAGCAGCGGCACAAAAGAACCAACAGATATCAATGCATTGTGTGATGAATATTTAAGATTGAGTTATCATGGATTAAGAGCAAAAGACAAATCATTCAATGCAACATTGAAAAGTGATTTTGATCCATCCATTGGAAAAATAAATATCATTCCACAAGATATTGGAAGAGTGATATTGAATTTATTGAACAATGCCTTTTACGCTGTTCAAGAAAAGAAGAAATTAAACATTCCCGGTTACGAGCCAACAGTCACCATTCGCACAAATTGCTCCCCGCTTCTTCGGAGAGGGGTTGGGGGTGAGGTCCACATAACGGTAACAGATAACGGCAACGGCATCCCACAAAAAGTTTTAGATAAAATATTTCAACCCTTCTTCACTACCAAACCAACAGGACAAGGAACAGGGTTGGGCTTATCTTTAAGTTATGATATTATTACAAAAGGACATGGAGGAGCATTAAAAGTAGAAACCACAGAAGGAACTGGCACAACATTCATCATTCAACTTCCGAATATTTAAATAATCCACCTAATTATACTATCTTCTATATTCAATTTATTTCTGCATGAAAAAATTCATCAGCCTGCTCTTTGCAATATTATCATTTGCATTGCTTCATGCGCAGTATAAAGTAACATTTATATTAAAAGAAAAAACAGCCATTCAGCACGATAGTATTTACATAACCGGTTCATTCAGCAACTGGGATTCTACCTTGAATAAAAATTATTTATTAAAACGTGAAGCCGCGGAAAGACGAACCATTGTATTGAACCTACCTGCCGCTGTGATCAAATATAAATTTCACCGGGGGAGCTGGCTCAGCGTGGAAAAACAATACTTTGGTGATGAAGTGGATGATCGTGCTATCATGATCAGGAGAGATACGACACTTATTGATAGTGTAGAAAGCTGGCGGGACCAAAGAATCCTGGATAAAAAACAGTCATTGCAACAACAGGTTTCTGATACTGGGCGCATTAAAGTTCTTGCTGGCTTAGCAAATGATTATGCTTTCATCACAGAAGTTTATAATAGTGATTCCGCATTGGCTTATGCCCGCGAAGCATTGGCGCTGCAACAAAAAGCCATGGCATCGGGCATATATAAATCCTGGGATCCTACTTATTTAACCTGGTTACAGGAAATACTTGCCACGGTACTGCACTCATTGGGAAATTTTCCAAAATCGCTGCAATTAAGGCTCGAAAATTTACAATTGACAGAGAATGGTAACAATAAACTGGAAATTGCACGTGCGTTGAGAAAAGTATCCAACGAGTATATGAGCATGAAAGATTATCAAAATGCTTTGTACTATTCCAGACGCAGCAATTTAATGTTTAGCAGCTTAACTGCCAATGATGGACAGGATGACTGGAACCAATTATGGGCAACATTCGACCTGGCAAAAATTTACTTCGCCTTAAAAAAAATTGATTCTGCTCTATATTACCTGGATAAAATACCTTCCTCATTTGATAAATCCTATTTTGATTTTTTCCCGCTGTATACAGGAACATTGCGTGCGGAAATATATGTAGCAAAAGGAAATAAAGACTCTGCATTTTTTTATTACCGGCAGGCATTGGCTTTTGGCCAACATAGAAATGATGCAATAGCGGACCCGGTGATTGGCCTGGCCAAATTATTTCAAAAAGAAAATAAAATTGATTCAGCAATATATTATGCACGAATAGCACTTGAATATTATGAAAGCCATAGGACAGATATACAATCATGGGGCGAGAATTCAATTTTTTATTTAGCCGATCTGTTCCCGTTGATGGCCCAACTATACAGATCGAATAACCAAATGGATAGCGCTTACCGTTACCTTGATCTTTCTGTTGCTATAAAAGACAGTATATATTCAGCGGATAAATTAAAACAATTTCAATCGCTCACTTTTAATGAAGCTACCCGCAAACAACAAATGGAACAACAGGCCATAGTAGCACAAAAGGAATATGAAACAAAAATAAAAATGTTTGGACTTATTACCATCATGGCGGGAATAGCAATTGTTGCATTTATTTTTTACCGGAACAATAAACAAAAACAAAAAGCTAATACAATATTGCAATTACAGAAGCATGAAATAGAAACTACACTGGGTGAATTAAAAAATACACAAAAACAATTGGTACAATCAGAAAAGATGGCTTCCCTTGGTGAACTAACAGCAGGCATCGCCCATGAAATTCAAAACCCGTTGAACTTTGTAAATAATTTTTCAGAAGTAAATGTGGAATTGATAAAGGAAATGGTTGAAGAAGCTGATAAAGGAAATATTGCGGAAGTAAAAGCAATTGCAAAAGATATACAGGATAATGAAGAAAAAATAAATCATCATGGAAAACGTGCCGATGCCATTGTAAAAGGTATGCTGCAA
>JBDTLP010000116.1:0-13822 GCA_039934735.1 Ferruginibacter sp.
TCAGCCTGACAACTTTCAAACTGGGCCATTACCGGTCTGACTGGTTATTTTAATGGCACTTAAAATAATCAAATGGTTCTTTGCAATCATTGCATTGATAGAGCGCTTTGCAGGCAGTTGAGCCAAACTGGCTTAATAATTTTGTATTGCTTGAATGGCATTGCGGGCAAATGATATTATCAACCCGGCCAGTCCGGTGTGGGGGAGCAATTCCGTATTCTTTTAATTTTCTTTTTCCATCCTCCGACATCCAATCTGTTGTCCATGCAGGAGACAGCACAGGAGTGATCTTTATTTTTTTATAGCCGTGTTCAATTAATTTTAATTTGATATCAATGCTGATCGCATCCATGGCCGGGCAACCTGAATAAGTTGGGGTAATGATCACTTCAACTTCATCGCCATTTATTTTTACATCCCTTACAATGCCAAGATCTAAAATGGTAAGTACGGGAACTTCCGGGTCACATACTTGTTGGAGGATGGAGAATATTTTTTGTTTTTCGGTGGCTGTCATAGGAAGCAATTAAAAATTATGAATTAAAAATTAATTACCACTTACCATTCTGCTCCAGGATATGTTCTTTGGAGTGATTGCATTTCTGCTAATATATATCCTAAATGTTCAGTATGATTTCCTGTTTTTCCTCCTTGTTGCATGAAAACATTCTCAGGAACAATTAAACCAGCTTCATCAAAAACTTCTTTTATTTTAGTAAACCATTTTTCTTTTAATGTTGATGAATCAACTGCTTCGTATGATGCAGGAATAAAAAATTCTCCTGTGTACATCCATAAAAAATCAATAGCTTTTTTCATTCGATCATAACTTTCTTCTGTGCCATCACCAAGGCGAATCACCCATTCGCTGCTCCATTTTATGTGATACGTAATTTCTTTCAGCGATTTTTCTGCAATGGCAGCAAGTTGGGAATCTCCACTTTTCAATAACTGGCTGTAAAACTCAAACTGGTAAACGCTGAAAAAGAATTGACGAAGAATTGTTTGTGCCCAATCTCCATTTGGCAATTCTGTTATTAAAAGATTTTTAAATTCTCTTTCTGTTCTTAAGTAGGCAAGGCTATCTTCTGTAGCATTTTCTCCAATGAGTGAAGCAGCATGCTGATAAAAATTCCTTGCTTGTCCAAGCAGATCAAGACTGATATTAGTGATGGCAATATCCTGTTCCAGTATGGGGCCGTGGGCGCACCATTCACTGTTGCGTTGGGCAAGGATAAGGGTGGTATCTGCCAGGTGTAAAACGTAAAGCCCCCCGGCCCCCGAAGGGGGAGTTTGCGAAGCTTCCATTGAATTAGATACTTCATTATTATTTGAAGTTGTTTGCTGTTGCATAAATAAAATCGGTTCAAATTATTATAGAGTTCGTAAGCCCCTCCTTCGGAGGGGTTGGGGGAGGCTTTACATATGTTTAATCTCATCCGGCAAATCATAAAAACCTGGATGACGATAAACCTTATCTGCAGCAGGATCATAAAAACTTTCTGCATCATCTGGATTGGAAGCGTGAATGTATTTGCTTTCAACAACCCAAAGGCTTACACCTTCCTGTCTTCTTGTATAAACATCTCTTGCATTTTCAATGGCCATTGCTGCATCAGTTGCGTGAAGGCTACCGGCGTGTTTATGATCGAGACCTTGTTTGCTGCGAATAAAAACTTCCCAAAGCGGCCAGGCGGTCTCGTTACTTTTTGGAGTAGCAGAATTTGATCCACCTGCATTTTCTTCAGGAATGTCTCCGTAGTAAAATTTTTTTATTGTAATGTTCATAATATTTTTTTAACCGGGTTTAAAACCAATCCTGTTTCTATTTTTTAAATCTTCTTGTTGCTGTTTTTCTGTCAACAGGAAATCAAGTGCTTTGAATACTTCTTTAAAATTACTGTTATACTTTTTTTCTAATTGTTTTATTTTTTTACTAAGCTCATCAAAACTTAAAGCATATCGTCTTATCAAAACAAAAGTGCGGATGATGGCGATATTTACTTCAATCGCTTTCTCACTGTTTAAAACGCTTGATAACATAGCTACACCTTGTTCGGTAAATGCACTTGGTAAATATCTTGTTCCTCCTCTCTTTGAGGTCGCAATTTGCGACCTCAAACCCTGAAACTCTTTCTGGGTAAGGGTGAACATAAAATCCGAAGGAAAACGATTGATATTTCTTTTAACAGCTTCTTTTAATCTTTTAGTACTTACTTCATACATTTCGGCAAGATCAAAATCAACCATTACCTTTTGTTCCCTTATATCATAGATCTTACTTTCAATTAAACTTATCTGCATACAACTGATTTTTTTGAACAGAAAATTATTAATAAATTTTTCTGCAAAACCAGTTTTATCCTCAGGGAATTATGTTGTTTTTCTTTTATTTTTTGAGGTCACAATCTGTGACCTCAAACTTTGGAACTATTGATAAACCTGTCCTTGTTAACCAATTAACTCTATCAACTTCGTCAACCTAATCAGGCCGCTTCCTGCTTCTGCCTCTTCACCTTCTTCTCCGCATACGCCATCGCAGCTTCCCTTACCCACTTCCCTTCCTCATGCGCTTTACATCTTGCTTCCAATCTCTGCCTGTTGCATGGCCCATTTCCTTTTACCACGTTCCAGAATTCATCCCAGTTTATTTCTCCAAAATGATAATGATTTTTTTCTGCATCAAATTTTAATGCAGGATCAGGAAGTGTCATGCCCAATAATTTTACCTGCTCTGCAATCATATCTACAAACTGCTGGCGCAATTCATCATTTGTTTTTCTTTTAATTTTCCATTTCATACTTTGGTCACTGTTTGTGCTCTCACTGTCTTTTGGCCCAAACATCATCAGGCTTGGCCACCACCAGCGATTGATCGCATCCTGGCACATCGCTCTTTGTTCAGCAGTTCCTTTACTCAATACCAACAATGTTTCAAAACCCTGGCGCTGGTGAAAACTTTCTTCCTTACAGATACGCACATTCGCTCTTGAATATGGCCCATACGATGTACGGCAAAGCATCACCTGGTTCAATATGGCAGCACCATCTACGAGCCATCCAACGGCACCCATATCTGCCCATGTCAATGTGGGATAATTAAAAATGGAAGAATATTTTGCTTTGCCACTTAACAGATCATCGATCATTTGTTCACGACTGGTGCCAAGCGTTTCAGCAGCGCAGTACAAATACAAACCATGCCCTGCTTCATCCTGCACTTTTGCAATAAGTATCGCTTTTCTTTTTAAACTTGGCGCCCGGCTTATCCAGTTTCCTTCGGGCAACATACCAATGATCTCGCTGTGTGCATGTTGGCTTATTTGCCGCGTGTTTGTTTTACGATACGCATCGGGCATCCAATCCTTTGGTTCGATCTTGATCTCCCTGTCAATTTTATCCTGGAATATTTTTTCCAGATCGGCTAATGGCATGACAATAATTTTAGGAAACAAAATTAAATAAAAAAAACTAACAAGCGTTAGTTTTTTTAAGGGAATGAACGTATTTGTCCTGTTTATACCCAGTTATTTTTATGTGCCATTGATATGACTTGTGCCTTTGAATTTACATGGAGTTTATCGTAAATATTGGCAATATGTTTTCTAACAGTGAGCACACTCAGATTAAGTTCTGTTGCAATTCGTTTTGCATCCCAGCCATTAACCATCAGTTGTAAAATTTCTTTTTCTCTTTCGGTGATGGCGTGGGGGATGGCAGATGCGGCTGCGTTGGATTCTGCTGACTCCGTTCGTGAAGTTGATGTACTTAACAATTGCAATGCTTTTCTTGCAATGGCCGGGCTCATGGGTGCTCCGCCAAATTCAAGTATTGTTACAATGGCATCCTGCAAAACATCTGCGGGTTCATGTTTTAATAAATAACCTGATGCGCCTGCTTTAATGGCTTCAAATATTTTTTCATCATCATCAAAAACGGTGAGTACAATAAAATGTATTTGCGGGTAAAGTGATTTTGCAAGCCTTATTGTTTCAATGCCATCCATTTCCGGCATTTCAAGATCCATAAAAATGACCTGCGGCAAATGCTGATGCGGCAATCCTTTCAATTCTTCCAGGCACATATTTCCATTATCCGCGGAAAACACCAATGAAAGATTGGGAAACAGTTTTATTTTTTGCATAAAAGTGTTCCGGTTGATCTTGTTATCTTCTGCAAGTGCGACTGTAAAATTCATCATGTTCATAAAATTCAGTTTAATAAAGCGGAAAAAGAATAATCAATTTGTAGTAGGCTGAATGATTACATTGGTGCCTGCTGGTTTGTTTTGTATCCATTTTATATCCCATCCTGCCTCTTTACTTCGGTTTTCCATATTTACGATGCCATTGCCATCAACCCAGGTATTATTTTCAGCAGCGATTCCTTTCCCATCATCAGAAATGGTTATTGTCCATTGAGCTCCACTTTCAACATATACCCTGATATTTAGGCAGGCACTGTGCTTTAATGCATTCGTCAATCCTTCCTGTACCACCTGGTAAAGATGAAATGCCTTTGGTGCAGGCATCAAAATATCCGAACTGATATTTTCAATCACTTCCATATTGATATTTGGATAACCTGTCCGGATGCGCTGCATAAAAATTTTAATACGGTCACTGATGGCCGTCAGAGAAAGGTTCTCTTTTTTTAATACCCATATCGTATCGATCAACTGTGATACGATTGCCTGTGAATTATTTCTTAGTTCACCCAAAGCACCATCATCATTTTCATCTTTTTGGCGTAAAGAAATATTGTCAAGATTAGATGCGATGGATGCCGCATAAGCACCCAGGTTATCATGCAGATCTGCGGCTATACGTTTGCGTTCTGTTTCCCCGGCTTTTAGAACAGCCAATGCTGATTGCAGCCTTTCTTCTTCCTGCATTTGTTCTAATTTTATTTGCTGTTTTTTTTTATAGGCACTGAATAATAACCATGAAAGTAAAATTGAAAAAAGAGCAAGTATCAATAAGCCGTATAAAAAATAATGTTGCCTTGTTATTTCTAATTTTTGAAGTATGATCAGGTTTTCTTTTTTTTGCAGTTCAAATTTTGTTTGTATTTCTGCCAATGATTGTGCAGAATTTTTTTGAAAGATGCTGTCTTTAAGCGTGATTATTCTTTCAAGTATTTCCCCATATTTTATTTTATCTCCCGCAGCCTTATAATTCTCGCCCAGCGAATTGTATAAGAATAATAATTTGGTATCTAATTTATATTGCTTTGCAATTGTGATGCCTTCATTACAGATCGCAATGCCTTTTTCAGGCATGCCGTAGTTTGCATAATATAAACCCAATTGCGACATATCCGATACGATGTAAAATGGATCACCAATCAATTTCCTGATAGCAACAACTTCTTTTAATAAAGCCTCGGCAAAATCAGGCTTTCCCGTTCTTATGTATAACTGCGATTCTATTGCCAGTGAATTGGATAAAGCAAAAAGATTTTCATGTTTTCTTGAAAATTCAACGGCCTTGTCAATGTAATAAAAAGCAGAATCTTTTTTTTCAAGGTTGATATAATTGAGGGCAAGATTTGCAAAAAGGATTCCATATTTTTCAAGTAAAACAGTGTCAGTAGTTGTATGCAATGCTTTAAGGTGCCATAATAATGCATTGGTAAATTGCCCCATTTCCAGGTAAGCCCAGCCAATAAGCGTTTTACCTTTTATTTCTAATAATATATCTCCATTTTTTTCTGCTTCTGTAAATGTTTTATATCCCATTTTAATCGCCTCATTATAGCTGCTCTTACGCATATAACAGCGGCCCATCTGGTTATAGATATTTGTTAAGAGAACAGGATCATTTACTTTACCTGATAAGATAATTGCACACTCATTGGCAATTTTAAGAGAAGAATCTATTTCGCCCTTTGTGGTGTAAGCAACGCACTCATAATAACGGGCCCTAACTTCATCATGAACATTGCGTTCATTGATGGCCGTTTGATTTGCCATTTTTGCGTAAGACAACAATGTATCAGGGTGCATATTAGAACCCTGCTCACATAATAAGAAAATTATTTCTTGTTTTTTGGAAATTGTTTTTTCAATTGCAAGATTATTTTGCAGCTCATGTATAATTTTTGTTTGCGACCTGCATAGCAGGCTTAGCATTATAAACAGCACGGAAAAAAAGATATATTTTTTTGAATTCGACAAAATAAAAATTATTTTTTCAAAACTAATTTGTTATTGATTCAACATACACACGTACTACAAATTGAGTATTGATCTGAAAATACACATGATCCAATTTTACATAAATAAGATACATCAAAAAATTAAAGCTATGATATATAAATTATTTTTCCGACTGATTGTTTTATCATTAGTTTTGACAATAGCAAGTTGTAAAAAAAGCAATGATAGCAATACAACAACATCTGAAGTTACGGCGCCTCCCGCATCTTTGGCTCTGGATCCTTTTTATAAAAAATATGTTGATGCCTCGGGTATTCCAATAGTTAGTTCTGAAAATGTGGATGACCAGGCATTGTTGAATGCACGCAGTATCGTAAAGGATATGGTGAAAAACATGCCAAATGTTGTAACAAAAATGCTTGAAAATCATTTACGCATTGGCGTCATTGGTATTAATGAAAGGCCCACACAAATGCCTGAATACAGGGATCTGTACACAGCATTTCCCGGTACAGACTGGGATAACAGGGCCCGGGCATATGGCGCTACCATTGAACGCCCATTGACAACAGATTGCGAAGAAAACCTGCTTTGCAAAAGTGGTGACAGGTATGTAGGAGAAGAAATACTTACACATGAATTTTCTCATGCTATTCATGAACTCGGTCTTCGGCTTTTATATCCTTCATTTGATACTGATTTGCAAGCCGCATATACGCATGCATTAAACACAGGATTATGGGCAAATACTTATGCTATCAGTGAAGTACGTGAGTACTGGGCCGAAGGTGTGCAGGATTGGTATAATTGTAACCTGCAGGCAAGTCCTGCCAATGGTGTTCATAATGAAATAAACACCCGTGCGGAATTGCAAACATATGACCCGATGTTGTATGCGCTTATCAGTACTTATTTTTCAGCGCCTACAGTTACGCATGGCTGTTATTGATCCTTAAAAAATTAAAAAAACTCAAGCGGGGTTTAATGCTCTCAATAGAGAGAAAGAAAGGGCTTGCTACCTGCCGGGAGCGGGCCTTTTTATTTGAAGTAACAAAATTATATTCAATTCAACATTCATTACAGTAGTCCTTTTTCATAAGCTAAATGTAAAGCCTGGGCCCTGCTGTTTACATGTAGTTTGGTATAAATATTCATTACATGTTTTTTAGCAGTATTGGCACTGATGTTTAATTTTGCGGCAATCTCCTTATACAATAATCCTTGTACAAGCAGTTGAAGTATTTCGCTTTCCCGTTGTGTAAGATCGAAGAAAGTTTTTTGTTGCAGTGGTACCCGTCTTTCCGGCATACTCAATTCATTTTTTTGAACCATCTGCAAGATCTTGTAAGCGATACCTGGAGATATAGGACCAACTCCGTTTTCATACATCTGCCAAAGTGTATCTGTTATATTTTCTGCAGTTTCATCTTTCAACAGGTAACCATGTGCGCCGGCTTTTATTGCTTTAAATATTTTTTCCTCATCATCAAAAATGGTTAGTACTACAAATTTTATTTCAGGATATAAACATGATCCTGCAGCAATAGCATCAACGCCATCCATGTTTGGCATTTCAAGATCCATGATAACAACATCGGGAAAATGATCGTTGGGCTGGCATTTTATTTTGTCCATGAAATCTTTTCCATCAACAGCTACCAGGCAAACTTCAAAATGCCCATGGCGTAATAATTTATCTTTTAAAATATTGCGGTTACTTGCTTTATCATCAACGATGGCAATTTTTACAGGCATGATGCGGGATTTTTTCAAATATGCAGAAAACCTTTCAACAAAAAAATAATCTGAATGGGTACTATGAATTTAAACAAAAATTTTGATAGTGGTTCCAATACCAGGTTTCGATTCCAGGTTCAGATCAAAGCCAGAGTCAGCAGCACGCTGTTTCATATTGTTTAATCCATTTCCCTGTTGCAACTTAAATTTACCGGCATAGTCAAAGCCCGATCCATTATCTGAGATCGTTAATTTCCACCTGTTGTTTTCAATCGAACTATTTATATTTATCTCTATAGCATTTGAATGCTTGATTGAATTTGAAACCGCTTCCTGTACAATACGAACAAGATCGAGTGCTTTTGTATAATGCAATATCATCGATGCTGATGCTTCTCCATTTACGGTGAAATGAATTTGAGGATAGTATCTTGAAAACGGCTGAATAAAATTTCTTACTCTCAACAAGCATTCCTGTGCACTGTATTCATCATGCTTTAATGCCCAGATGGTTTCACGCAAAGAAGTAATAATATCTTTTGATGCAAAGCGAAGATCATTCATCATTTCATTTCTTTCCTCATTTAATTCTTCTTTCTGTAACAAATCTGTTTTGTATAAAATAACATTTGCATAAGCGCCAATATTATCATGCAGGTCACGGGAAATACGTTCTCTTTCTAATTGCACCTTATGTTCGCTTTCCAATTGCATTACTTTCTTTTGGTATTTTCTTTTGTTGTAGTTGTTGATAAAATAAATCATGCCCAATGCTATCAACAATATCAATCCTGTAATAAACCACCATGTTTTCCAAAATGGCGGATGGATCCATATAACAATTTCTTTCATAGATGTTGCATCTTTATTAAAAACCCTTGATGCATATATTTTGAAAACATATTTTCCAGGGGGAAGAAAATAATGTACCGTTTGCAAATCACTATTTTGTGCCCATTCATCATCAACACCGATCATTTTATATTGGTAAATATATTGTTCAGGATTATTATTCGCCATGGCTATAAAATCAAATGACAGTGAATTCTGGTTATAAGGCAGATCGATCTCTTTTATGTTCCATACAGCAGTGTCTGTAAATTTATCTTCATTATTGATTTTAATTCCTGTAAAAAAAAGATTTACTTTTTCCTCCATTTCATTTATAGAACCCGGGAAAAAACTGCTCACACCATTTATACCTCCAAAAAAAAGTTCTCCATCTTCACTTGTTGCAACAATACCTGTATTGAATTCATTTTCCTGTAAACCATCTTCTTTTGTAAGCTGTAAAATATTTTTAGGCTCATTGATCCTGCAAATGCCTTTGTTGGTACTGCACCAGATATTACCCTTGTTGTCCATATCCATCGCATAAATACATTCATCGGGCAATCCCGAACCTTGATCCATATGCATCAAAACATTGAAATTGCTATCCACCTTATATATTCCTTTATTACTTCCGATATACAAAGTATTTTCTCCCGTTTTTAAAAAACATCTTACTGAACCTGTTCCTTTAAATGGAACCCTTCTTTTTTCTACAAACGAGCTTGTATCAAACAATACGAGAGACTCATCAGCGTATATGATAATGCTTCCCCTGAATAAAACGCCACTCATGTCAGTTCGCACATTGGAATTATATTCTTTAATAAAGTTTGTTTTAAAATTGATATGGTATAATCTTACCTGAGATTTTACGATAGCCATTTCTTCATTGCTAAATATTTTATTTGCGAAATAGCTAATGTCAGCTTTTTTACTTTTCATGGATGGCATAATGGGCAAAGGCTTTAGGGTGGAGAGGTCTTTACTCAACAACCACATTTTATCTCCCATTGTTGTTAAAATATAATCGCCATCGGTTTTTTTAATAATACAGTTCACACCAAAACTTTTGTCTTCACCCGTAAATGTTTTAATATGTTTGACCAATCGTTGAAGCGTATCGAAAATAATAACACCACTGGCGTATGTGCCGGCAAGTATCCTGTTGTTTTTCTTATCAGGCAGTACACTTAAAATATAATTGTCTTCTCTTTTATCTACCCCATAATATTTTATAGGATAAGAATTTCTTATAATTTTCCTGAAACCATCATTGATGGTTTGAAGGTATAGATTACCAAGATGATCATCCACAATCCTTGTTATGGAAGAGATGCCTGCAATAGGATTGTTTTTAAAATCTACTAGTTCATGGATAACACTGTCACGATCAGCATTGGTTTCGTAAAGATGATTAAAGTGAGAAACGATTGGTTTGCCATTCCAGGTATAGATCCTGCTTCGAAATGAGTTTGTTCCAGTAGCTAATTTATTCGTTAATGTTTGTTTCTTACCCGTTGTAAAATTATATCGCTCCTGGTTGATGGCTCCGTTATCCTCAATTTTAGAATAGACAACTTCGTTATTGCTATGCATCCATAAAGTGTAGGAATAAAAATTAGGAATTAAAAGGGAATCATATTTTACTTTTTCTTCCTTAAGATTTACTACATATACGCTGTGATCTATACTGAAAGCAACTAAATGGTCTATTATATTCTGACTCACTGATGAAGCATACAGTGACTTATTATAATACCCGGGTACCCAGGGCATGAATTCTTTGGCCTTCACATTGTCTCCACAGGAGAATCCTATTATATTGCCAACTTCGCTGATACAATAAAAGATACCATCGTCTTCACCTATAAATTTCATTGGCCTCATAGGTACTTTGATATTTCTGTAAATGATTACAAACTTATTGCTACTGATATCATATTTACTTAAACCCATTGAATGGCTCAGGATAAGATCGCCATTTTTACATCGAAAAAAATTAACCCATTTATTATCGGGCAAACCTTCCTGCGTTGGTATATAAATAAACTTTTCCCCATCAAACTTCTGGATGCCATTTGGAAAAGAAAGCCAGCAAAAATTGTTGCTGTCGAAATTGATATCAACCATGGTACTCTGAAGCAAGCCTTCATTTACCGAATACTTGAAAGTATTGCAACGCTGTATAGCCTGCCCATTAACCACAACATACAACCCGGATATGATAAGCATCAGGAAAAAACGGGTGATATGTTGCGTAAACTTCAATGTAATATTTATGGTAAAATTCCTCCGGTTCTGGTTTATCAAATTACGCAATAACTATTTAATAAGCTTCTTATCCAAAAGGATTATAGGACAAGGTTTAATTATTCTCTTCATTTGAATAAAATTACCAGGCTGTTTATAGGAATACCAAGCTAATTACTTCCTGTCAACAAATGTCTAACCTCTCCACCTACACGAAAAATCAGGAATCATTTATAATGAACCTGTTTTTATCAATCAACCTAAAATTTTACCAAGATGAAAAATTTTTTCCTCCTGCTATGCATGATGCTAAGCACTGTTTTTGTGAACGCCCAAACATGGGATGGAAGCGCAAGTTCCAACTGGAACGACCCTAATAACTGGACTCCGGCAAGTGTGCCTCTGGCAACGGGTAATGTAATCATTGACAATTCGCCTAATATCCCGGCACTTCCTGGAAATATTACTACCGGAAACTTTAATATGAATGCATCCAGTGCGCTAAACTTTAATGGGTTTACGCTTACCATTAATGGCAATATGGATATTAACGGGGCAACACTTACTAACAGTAACGGGGGAACGGATATCTCTATAACATTTAATGGTACAAGCAGCCAGTACTTCAGGAACAGTACGGTGAATGATAATATTATTCTCAATCACGCCGGTACGGGTGCTTTTTATGAGGCTTACCAGGGAGCTAACACTTTTAACGGAAACACGACTTTTAATCATACCAGCTCCGCAGCTTCTCATACCAGTTATAGTGCCCCAAGTTCTTTTCTGGGCAATCTAACGGTTAACCGTACAGTGGCGGGATCTACAGAGATTTTTGAAAATGGATTTGCTGCTTTGGCAGGAAACTTTAGTTATAGCAATACAGCCGGTGGTGTAAGTTCAATCAATGCATCTAACCTGGCTACTTCACTTATTGGCGGAACGGTAAATATAACTGCAACGGGTGCCGCTAACCCGGCTTTTACGATGCGCCATATAAACAACAATACAACTGGTGGAACTGTTTCCGTACAAAATAGCGGTATCGTTACAATTACAAATGATACATTAAAGCTAACAGCCCTAAATGTAACCGGATTTACCGGAGGCGGTACAGATGATTTTGATGCCAACCAGGTCACAGGATCAGTTAGTTTTTCTGATGATGCAACGAATACCGGCACGGTTTATTTCAGGAGAAGTATTATTAACGGCAATACAACCATTGGCGGAAATGGAGTAGCAACCTTGTATGAAGGTTACCAGGGCAGCGATACCTTCAATGGAAATACGATATTTAATATTTCAGGAACAGGAAGTATTCATACCTGTTATAGCGCTCCAAGTTCGTTCCTTGGCAATTTGACTTTTAACCGTACTGCGGCAGGCTCTACCGAGCTATTCGAAAATGGATTTACAGCATTGAGCGGAAATTTTAGTTACACAAATACAGTGGGTGGTTCAAGCTTAATGAACGCTTCAAATTTAGCTACCAGTGTAATTGGAGGTACGGTAAATATCACTGCAAGCGGAATCGGTAATCCGGCTTTTACAATGCGTCATATCAAAAACAATACAACAGGTGGTACAGTTTCTGTACAAAACAGTGGTCTTGTGCTAATCACAAATGATACTTTATTACTCACAGCTTTCAATGTAAACGGATTTACAGGAGCCGGCACAGATGATTTCGATACTAACCAGATCACAGGAACAGTTAGTTTTACTGATGGTGCAACAAATACCGGCACGGTTTATTTCAGGAGAAGTGTTATTAATGGCAATACAACCATTGGCGGTAATGGAGTAGCAACCTTTGATGAAGCTTACCAGGGCGGCAATACTTTCAATGGAAATACGACATTAAATTTTGCTGGTACAGGAAGCCTTCATACAAGTTATAGCGCCCCAAGTTCTTTCCTGGGCAACCTAACCATTAACCGCACTGTTGCAGGATCTACAGAGATTTTTGAAAATGGATTTACTGCATTAACTGGAAACTTTAGTTACAGCAATTCAGCCGGCGGCCAAAGTTTAATCAATTCATCTAACCTCGCAACCTCGCTTATTGGCGGAACAGTGAATATAACTGCAACAGGCTCCGGTAACCCGGTCTTTACGATGCGCCATATAAAAAATAATACAAGTGGTGGAACTATTTCTGTACAAAACAGCGGTCTTGTTTTAATTACAAATGATACTTTAAAGCTAATAGCATTAAATATAAACGGATTTACAGGAAGCGGTACAGATGATTTTGATGCTAACCAGGTTACCGGAACAGTTAGTTTTTCTGATGATGCAGCGAATACAGGGACAGTTTATTTTAGAAGAAGTGTTATTAACGGCAATACAACCATTGGCGGAAATGGAGTAGCAACCTTTGATGAAGGTTACCAGGGCGGCGATACCTTCAATGGAAATACAATATTTAATTTTGCCGGAACAGGTAGTCTTAATACCAGTTACAGCGCTCCAAGTTCTTTCCTTGGCGATCTGACTGTTAACCGCACTGTAGCCGGAACAACCGATCTTTTCGCGAATGGATTTACAGCTTTGAATGGAAATTTCAGTTACACCAATACAGCTGGTGGGGCAAGTACTATTAACACGTCAAATCAATCAACGGGCCTTGTTAGCGGCACAGTAAATGTTACTGCAAATGGAACTGGTAATCCCGCTTTTACTATGAAAAACATAAGTAATAGTTTAACAGGCGGTACTGTTTCTGTTCAAAACAGTGGTGTAGTTACTGTAACAAACAATACATTGGTATTAACCGCATTTAATGTAAACGGATTTACCGGAAGTGGTACAGACGATTTTACTGAAAATATAATT
>JBDTLP010000117.1:0-13770 GCA_039934735.1 Ferruginibacter sp.
CAATTACTAAAAGGAAATGGCATTAATAATATTTGTGCATTGGTATTAAATGTAGAGACTGGAAATACACTTGCGTATGTGGGGAATATTTATCAGCCCGAAAACAAAGAACTGGAAAGTGACGTAGATGTGATCGCTTCGTCACGAAGTCCCGGCAGTACATTAAAACCCATTTTATATGCATCCATGTTAAGTGATGGAATGATTTTACCCAATGCATTAGTACCTGATATACCAACAGAAATTGCCGGCTACACACCACAAAATTTTGATCTCGGATTTGATGGTGCTGTTCCTGCCAACAGGGCTTTATCACGGAGTTTAAATGTTCCTGCTGTACGTTTATTGCAACAATACAAATACCAGCGTTTTTATGAAGTGTTACAACAATGCGGTATCACTACATTAAAAAATCCTGCAGATTTTTATGGATTGAGTTTGATACTTGGTGGTTGTGAAGTGACCATGTGGGATTTGGCAAGTGTGTATGCATCATTTGCAAGAGTACTTAATCATCAATCAAAAAACAAAGGCATTGTTGATGCAAATGATTTTCATGCAGCAAAATATTTTGCAGATCAAAAAATAAAAAGGACAAGTCAGTCTGCCATACCCATTGATCCGACATCCATCTATTTTACTTTCCAGGCCATGCAGGAAGTAATGCGGCCGGGTGAAGAAGGTTTGTGGCAACAATTCAGTTCATCACAAAAGATCGCCTGGAAAACAGGAACCAGTTTTGGTTTCAGGGATGGCTGGGCCATTGGTGTAACACCAGAAAATGTTGTTGCCGTTTGGGTTGGCAATACAGATGGAGAAGGCAGGCCGGGATTGGTTGGTGTAAATACAGCAGCTCCTGTTATGTTTGATATTTTTCGTTTACTCCACAACGTTAAGTGGTTTCAAAAACCAGTTTATAATTACAGTTATATTCCTGTTTGCAGGCAAAGTGGCTTTCGGGCAAATATTGATTGTAAGGATATTGATACTTTATTCATGCCGGTGAATGCGATCAGGTCGGCGCTTTGTCCTTATCATAAAATTGTACAACTTGATGCAACAGGCAATTTCCAGGTAAATGAAAATTGTGAGCGCCCTTCCAACATGATCCATCTAAG
This sequence comes from Ferruginibacter sp., assembly GCA_039934735.1. Lineage (GTDB taxonomy): Bacteria > Bacteroidota > Bacteroidia > Chitinophagales > Chitinophagaceae > Ferruginibacter. The sequence goes on from JBDTLP010000117.1 coordinate 1,119, forward strand.
CTGGTTCATACTTCCGCCTTCCATGGAATATTATTATAAGCAACGCAATCATGATTATAAAATATTACCTGCATTTAAAAAAGGATGTGTTGCTGCAGAAAATGCAAAACAAATGGAACTGATCTATCCACAACCAGATGCAAAAATTTATGTACCAATAGAAATCAATGGCGAAAAAGGAAAAACTATTTTTTCTGCTGCACATCGAAACCACGATGCAAAGATCTTCTGGTCGCTGGATGATCATTTTATTATTACAACAGAAAACAAACACCAGATTGCGATAAGCCCATCTCCCGGCATTCATATTATTACACTTACAGATGAACAGGGAAATTCTATTTCACGGAGTTTTGAAATTATTGATAAGGAGAAGTAGTTAGGAGTGGTTGGTGAGGACAGCAACCACGGAGAGCCCGTGGTTGCTGTCCTCACCATAAGTGTTCGGAAGTTTTTTATCTACCCCAATGATTGGAACGCGGATGACACGGACCAGGCGGATGAACACGGATTTATTTTTTGTTCCAAAAAATTACAGATCAATTATTAGGTTTATTATCAGTGATAAGCTGCGCAGCAGCTTTTATCCGAGATAATCCGCCTTTTCCGTGTCATCCGCGTTCCAATCCTCGGCGTGGATTTTTTGTAAAAATCTTCCGAACAGTTGTGCTGTCCTCACCAACTACTCCTAACCTAAACCACTCAGAATTCAGCACGAAAAAACTCACAACTCTTTCGTAGCTTGCAACATCAATAAAAATTATGAAAAAAATATTCCTCGTAGCAGCAATCAGTTTTATAAGTGCAATATCATTTGCACAGGAACAAAAATTATACGATCCAACTGCTGATGCAGAAAAAGATATTGCAACCGCTATAAAAAAAGCAAAAGCTGAAAACAAATACGTTCTCATGCAGGGCGGTGGTAACTGGTGCAGCTGGTGTATTGAATTTGCAAGGTTTGCAAAAGCAGATCCACAACTTGATTCTGCCATGAACGCAGGTTTTATCTGGTATCACCTGAATTATAGCAAAGAAAATAAAAATGAAAAAGTATTTGCAAAATATGGTTACCCACAGCGTTTTGGATATCCGGTATTCATTATTTTAAATAGCAACGGTGAGAGGATACATACACAAAACAGCTCCTACCTGGAAGATGGTAAAAAAAGTTATGACCAAAAGAAAGTATTGGATTTCCTGGAAATGTGGAGCCCGTCTGCATTGGATCCAAAAAAATATAGCAAATAACATTCATCATTCATGCTGTAATTGCTAACCTAACAATTAATTAAAATCCATATATGGGTTCTTCCACGGTTAAATTTTTAGAGATCGTACAAAACCCTATAAAATTCAGGCTCTTTTTACTTTCTAAATTACCGAGCGCTTTTTTTAGTGGCGTGCGCATTAAATATGCTGATGAAGGCAAAGCCATTGTAACGATACCGTATAAGTGGTTTTCAAAAAATCCTTTTAAGAGTACTTATTTCGCCTGTCAAAGTATGGCAGCAGAAATGAGTACAGGTGTATTGGCCATGGCATTTACTTTTGAACAAAAACCCGCCGTAAGCATGCTTGTTATCAAAACGGAAGCGGTCTATTTAAAAAAAGCAACAGGTATTACTACTTTCACCTGCGAAGATGGGCCGATGTTAAAACAAGCAATCGATGAAGCAATGGCATCAGGCAAAGGAACAAGTTTTGCCGCAAGATCTATTGGTAAGGATAAAGATGGAGAGACTGTTGCAGAATTTACCATCACCTGGTCATTCAAAGCGAAGCCTGAATGAGAATTGATTTATGAGAATTCAATGACTGGAAATTAAAGTTTCTCCCAGGCTAAAATAAAAATAAAATCCTTTCATGTCATAGAGGCACTAAGCTCCTCTTCTTTGTCGAAGATCCCGATGATTTGGGAAAGGATGGTTGTGTGAGGTAAAACGGAATTCTAAATCCGAAACATAGCTTTTCTCTTTTATATAAGTTCATACTATTACTAAATGCGTAAATTGCAAGTTCAATTATGGCAAAAGAACTTCGTAAACAGGAAGCATTAGAATATCACTCCAAAGGAAGGCCGGGAAAGATAGAAGTTGTTCCTACCAAGGAAGCAAAGACGCAGCGTGACCTTTCCTTAGCATATTCGCCGGGAGTGGCAGAGCCCTGTAAAGAAATAGCAGCAAATCCAGATGATGTATATAAATATACTGCTAAAGGAAATTTAGTGGCAGTGATCAGCAATGGAACGGCCGTACTTGGATTGGGAAATATTGGCCCGGCTGCAAGCAAACCCGTGATGGAAGGAAAGGGCGTTCTCTTCAAAATATTTGCAGACATAGATGTATTCGATATTGAAGTGAATGAAACAGATCCTGAAAAATTTGTACAGATTGTAAAAGCATTGGAACCAACATTTGGTGGTATCAACCTGGAAGATATAAAAGCACCTGAATGTTTTTATATCGAACAACAACTAAAGGCTCAATGCAATATTCCTGTTATGCATGATGATCAGCATGGCACAGCAATTATATCTTCTGCTGCTTTGTTGAATGCCCTGGAAATACAAAAGAAAAAAATTGATCGTGTAAAATTTGTCATCAATGGTGCTGGTGCTGCTGCGATGGCTTGTATAAAATTATACGAATCATTGGGTGCCAAACCTGCCAACTTTATGGTATTTGATAAAGATGGCATTTTATATAAAGGAAGGCCCGATGTAGAAGAATTGAAACATAAATTTTGTGTTGATGCAAAATTCAAAGACTGGGATCTTACAAAGGCAATGAAAGATGCAGATGTGTTTGTGGGATTGAGTGTGGGAAATGTGGTAACACCGCTTATGCTTAAATCAATGGCAAAGCACCCGATCGTTTTTGCGATGGCGAATCCAGATCCGGAAATAACTTATGATGCGGCTATCGCTTCCCGTAAGGATATCATTATGGCTACCGGCCGCAGTGATTTTCCCAACCAGGTAAACAACGTGCTGGGATTCCCATACATCTTTCGCGGCGCATTGGATGTTAGAGCCATGCAGATCAATGAAGCAATGAAACTGGCTGCAGTACATGCTTTGGCCAATCTTGCAAAAACAGCAGTGCCGGATATTGTGAATTTGGCATACAATGAAAAAACAATTGTATTTGGCCCGGATTATATCATTCCCAAACCAGTTGATCCACGCTTATTAGCAACCGTAGCTCCCGCTGTAGCAAAAGCTGCTATGGAAAGTGGCGTGGCACGTACGCCCATAAAAGATTGGGATGCTTATGTTATTGAATTGAATAAAAGACTTGGACTCGATAATCAACTTAGCCGTGTTATTGGTGCAAAAGCCAGGAAGGATCCAAAACGTGTTGTATTTGCGGATGCGGAAAATTTAAAAATATTAAAAACGGCTGTGCTTGTGTTGGAAGAAAAAATAGGCTACCCGATCCTGTTAGGCAATGAAGCTAAAATAAAAAAGATTGCTATTGCAAATTCGCTTGATCTTGAAGGTATGCCCATCATCAATCCAAAAGATGATGATAACGAAGAATTAAGAAAACAATTCGGCGACATCTTTTTTGCAAAACGCCAGCGTAAAGGAATTAATAAATACGAAGCATATAAACTGATGAAGGACCGCAATCATTTTGGTTGCATGATGGTAGAAACAGGTGAAGCAGATTGTATGATCAGCGGGTTGAGCAGGAATTATCCTGATACCATTCGTCCGGCGATTCAAATTATTGGAACCGATGAAGGTGTAAAGAAAATTGCAGGCATGTATTTATTGTTTACAAAAAGAGGCCCTTTATTTCTTGCTGACACAACAGTAAATTTTAATCCTACTGCCGAAGAACTTGCTGAAATTACTTTGCTTGTAGCCAAAGAAGTAAAACAATTTAATATTGTACCAAAGGTCGCCATGCTTTCTTATTCAAATTTTGGCAGCAGCGATTCTCCTGAAGCAAATCTGGTGAGAAGAGCAAGAGAAATCGTAAAGCAAAAAGACAAAACATTGATCTGCGATGGAGAGATGCAGGGCATACTTGCTTTTAATAAAGAAATTCTAAAAGACAATTATCCATTCACCGAACTGGTGGATGGGGAAGTTAATACCCTTGTTTTTCCCAATCTCGCTGCAGGAAATATTGCTTATAATCTTTTACAGGAAGTAGGCGGTGCCGATAGTATTGGCCCTATTTTGTTAGGCTTAAAGAAACCCGTACACGTTTTGCAACTGGGAAGCTCTATTCGTTCAATTTATAACATGGTTGTGATCGCTGTTGTAGATGCACAATCCAAAACAAAAACAAATACACAGGAAGAAATAAAAAAGAGCAGGTGGTGGAAACGCTCTCAAAAGAATAATGGTACAATAAATGCACCTGCAGTTAATCCTGTGTAATTAGTAAGGAAGATTAGTTTATGGGTTTATAAGTTTAGGAGTTTAGAAAAATACAATTTTATAGTAAACAATTATTAATTTAGAGATACCCGGTTAATAAATACTCAATGACGTTTTTTTCACATTTTGGGAAATACATTCTGATGCTAAGTGGCATGTTCAGCAAACCTGAAAATGCAAAATTGTATTGGAAAGAATTCATGCATCAGTGCGTGGAAATTGGTGTTGGTTCACTTGGTATTGTTTCGTTGATCTCTATTTTTATGGGCGCAGTTAGTACTGTACAGACTTCTTACCAGTTGGTAAGTCCGTTGATTTCGAAAAGTGCTATTGCACAGATTGTTCGTGATACTGTTATACTTGAATTTGCCCCCACACTAGTTTGCATTGTATTGGCAGGTGTGATCGGCAGCAAGATCGCAAGTGAACTTGGTAATATGCGAGTAAGCGAACAGATAGATGCATTGGAGATCATGGGCATCAATACAAAAACATATTTGGTGATGCCGAAAATTGCTGCATCTTTAATAACAATACCTATGCTCGTAGTGCTTGCAATGGGGCTGGGCATTTATGGTGGCAGGCTTGCAGGTTCAGCTGCCGGCATTTTATCGACAGATGATTTTGATCGTGGCCTGATGGAAAACTTTGTGCCGTACAATGTATTTTTCTCTTTAATAAAAGCATACACATTTGCTTTTGTTATCAGCACCATTTCGGCATATTATGGTTATTATGTAAAAGGTGGTTCACTCGAAATCGGCAGAAGCAGTACAAAATCAGTGGTAGTAAGTTGCGTAATGATTTTACTATCAGACTACGCCCTCGCTGCTCTTTTATTATAGTGATACCAAAAAATGAAAAAATTAATTTTTAATTCTTAATTTTTAATTCCTTAAGTCGATCCTGATTTAAGATAAGCTGCAATGATAGAATTTAACAACATAAAAAAAAGCTTTGGTGATAAAGTGGTACTCGATGGCGTTAGTCATGTAATGGAAACCGGTAAAACAAATCTTATCATTGGAACCAGTGGAAGTGGAAAAACTGTTTTACAAAAATGCCTTGTTGGATTATTTGAACCCGATGAAGGAGAGATCATTTATGATGGAATGAATTTTACGGATATGACCCAGGATGATCGCAAACTTCTTCGTCAGCAAATAGGAATGCTTTTCCAGGGATCAGCACTTTTTGATAGTATGTCAGTACAGGATAATGTGAAATTCCCATTGGACATGTTTACAAAAGATACCAATGCCAATAAAATTAAAAAAGTAAATGAAGTTTTGGAAAGAGTGAATCTTGTCGGCAGTAATAAAAAATTTCCTTCCGAGATAAGCGGTGGTATGAAAAAAAGAGTTGGTATTGCACGTGCCATTGTACTCAATCCAAAATATTTATTTTGTGATGAACCCAACTCGGGCCTTGATCCACAAACATCCATGCTCATTGATAAACTGATTGCCGAAATAACAAAAGAATTCAACATGACAACTGTTATCAATACACACGACATGAATAGTGTAATGGAAATTGGTGATAATATTCTTTACCTGAAACAAGGAAAAAAAGAATGGACAGGCAATAGCAAAGACATTATCTTCTCTGAAAATGAAGGTTTAAATGAATTCATCTTCGCATCAGAATTTTTACAGGATGCAAAAAACATGCGCAAGCTGGAAGCAAAAGGGAAAGTAGATTCCAGTGGCAACATTGTGAAATAGCTGCTTCACCGCGTGAAAATATTTTCTTAACAAATTGATTGTACTTTACATTCATATCTTAGTGCTTAACAAAAACCAACGCTATGATACGTTCCCTCTATTTAATCCTGCTATCAACTCTATTTTTTTTCAACTCATTTGCAAATGATGAAAAGAACACCGTAACAGCTAATTTAAAATCAGTCACTATTTTCCGAACTGGTGCAGAAATGATACACACTGCAAAAGCAACACTTACACAAGGCAATAATGAATTGACCATTGAAGGCGTAAGTAGTTTCATTGACATCAACAGCATACAGGTTAATTGCCCTGCTTCCATTACTATACTTGGTGTAGAGTTCAGCAACAATTATTTGGTACAGGAAATTTCCAATCCTGTTTTGAAAAAAATAAAAGACTCTGTTGAAAAATTGAACAATGAAATTGAAAAAACAAATATCTCTATTACAACTACAACTGATCTGCTCACTGTTTTAAAATCAAACAAAGAGATCAAAGGAAGTCAGACAGGATTAAGTGTTGCAGAACTTATCAAGCTGATGGATTATTATAAAATAAAATCAAATGAATTACAATCTGAATTATCTGCACTGAATATTAAAAAAAATAAACTCACTACTACAGTTGATAAGCTAAACAGCCAGGCCGAAGAAGAAGAAAAGAAAAATATTGTAACAGGTGGCAGGATCATTTTACAATTATCAGCAGCCATGCAAGGCACAGAAGAATTTACCATTTCTTACATTACACAAAATGCTTACTGGACGCCTTATTATGATATTAAAGCAGATGATATAAACAGCCCGTTGAAAATAATTTATAAAGCGAAAATTGTTCAGACAACAGGCATTGATTGGAAAAAAGTAAAACTTTCTTTATCTACTTCCACGCCTTCACAATATGGAGCAGCACCGTTACTTAAAAGTTGGTTCCTGAGTTATATAAACCCGGTAACACAAATAGAGCGTCAGATGTCGAAATCAAATAGTATTCAATCAGGCTTTGATAATAAATCAGCAGACCGTGGTTATCAATATGATTCTAATGCCCCAATCAGAGGTACCGGTTCCATTAGCCAAAATGCTGTGCTTTTATATATCGTTAATGGCGCAATCATGGAGCCAGCCGATTTTGAAAAACTCTCTCCTTCCTCATTTAAAAATATCCAGGTTTTAAAAGATGAGCAGGCAACTGCTATTTATGGTTCACGGGGAGCGAACGGAGCAATGGTAGTAACATTAAAAGATGGACTTGAAGATTATGTTTCCGTAACAGATAATACCCTTGATGTAACTTATGATATTGATCTTCCCTATGATGTTCCAACAAATGGAAAACCACAGATCGCTACTTTAAAAGAAGCTTCTGTTCCTGCTTTTTATAAATATTATTCCGTTCCAAAATTAGATAAGGATGCTTATTTATTAGCAGAAGTAAGTGATTGGGAAAAACTGAATTTACTTCCCGGGGAAGCGAATATTATTTTTGAAGGAACTTATGTAGGAAAATCTTTTATTGATCCGGCAACAACAAACGATACCCTTAACCTCACACTTGGAAAAGATAAAAGAGTTGTTGTAAAAAGAGAAAAATTAACCGACTACAGCAGTGTGAAATTTTTAGGATTGAATAAACTTCAAACGATCACGTATGACCTGACTGTAAAGAATAATAAAAAAGGTCCTATTCTTTTGATATTAAAAGATCAATACCCAATCAGCACCAATAAAGATATTGAAGTAGAACTTTTACAAAGTACCGACGCTGCCAACAACACTGATATTGGCGTACTAACATGGAAACTGGAACTGGCGGCAGGAGAAAGTAAAAAGGTTCGGATTAGCTATAGCGCCAAATACCCAAAGGGCAAGGTGCTGAACCTGAATTAATTTGTACATTGAAAATTGTACGTTGGGCATTGAAAATTTCTTTGTGACTTTCCGATTTGCGAAGGCTCCAATTAATTTTCAATGCCCAACGTACAACGTGCAATATTCAACGGGGTAATCCCCTATCTTTGCGCCACATTTTTCATAACTAACTTTATCGTTCTCATGGCAGTCCTGGTTAATAAAAATTCAAAGATCATTGTACAGGGGTTTACCGGTACAGAAGGCACATTTCATGCTACCCAAATGATTGAATACGGTACGCAGGTAGTTGGTGGTGTTACGCCTGGTAAAGGTGGCAGCAGCCATTTGGACAAACCTGTTTTTAATACCGTTGCCGATGCTGTAAAAGCAACAAACGCTGATACAAGTATCATTTTTGTTCCCCCTGCTTTTGCGGCAGATGCTATTATGGAAGCGGCTGATGCAGGAATAGCGTTGGTGGTTTGTATCACAGAAGGCATTCCTGTACAGGATATGGTAAAAGTGAAAAACTTTTTAAAAGGAAGCAGTACCAGGCTTATCGGGCCAAATTGTCCCGGCGTAATTACTGCTGATGAATGCAAAGTGGGTATCATGCCCGGCTTCATCTTTAAAAAAGGCCGTATCGGTATCGTATCAAAATCAGGGACGCTTACTTATGAAGCAGCTGACCAGGTTGCAAAAGCGGGACTTGGCATTTCTACAGCGATTGGTATTGGTGGTGATCCAATCATCGGTACAACAACCAAAGAAGCGGTTGAACTTTTAATGAATGATCCCGAAACAGATGCAATTGTAATGATCGGTGAAATAGGTGGCGGTATGGAAGCTGAAGCTGCTAATTATATAAAATCAACCGGCAATAAAAAACCAGTAGTAGGATTTATTGCAGGACAAACAGCTCCTCCGGGAAGACGTATGGGCCACGCAGGTGCCATCGTTGGCGGCGAAGATGATACTGCTGCTGCAAAAATGAAGATCATGGGGGAATGCGGTATTCATGTTGTTGCAAGTCCGGCTGATATTGGAAAAACAATGGCGGAAGCTATTAAAAAATAGATACTCATCAATTGAAAAAAAATGCCTGGTTTACCGGGCATTTTTCATATATAATAAACAGCCTGCAGATTTTGTAACGAATAATACCAATTTGAAATTAATACTTGCCTGTCAGCATTTATTGAACCTGTCTAAGTGTTGTCGAGTGCGATATATTGAATTAACCCGACTTCGACAAGCTCAGCCTGGCAGCTTTTTTTGCTAGTACAGTTTTAATTTAATTGGTATAAAAGTTAAAGAAATAAGCAACTGTGGCTTATGTAATTGGAATTCTCTTTACATCTCTTAGCTTAGTCGCTCAAAGCAACATACTGTATCTTGTAAATAAATCAACCCGTTTATGCTTTTAAAAAAGATTTTAATCCTCGTAATTATTTTAATTACAATAAATAAAAATGTATTTTCTCAAAAGATGGAAAATTATTCTGCAAACTGGAAAAAAGTTGAGGCCTTTGAAAAAAAGGGTCTTACCACTTCTGCATTGAAAGAAGTGATAACGATTTTTAATCTTGCAGTTGTGACAGGAAATGAAGCGCAACAAATAAAGGCTGCCATGTACCAAATGGCTTACCGTAATATGGTTGAAGAAGACAATAGTGAAAAAAATATTTTTTACATCGACACGCTCATCGCAAAAACAAAGATCCCGATAAAAAATATACTACAAAGTATGAAGGCGCAAATGCTTTTAAATTACAAAGAAAACAACCGCTATAAATTTTATAATCGTACACAACTTGTTGAAGAAAAAAGCAACGACCTGGCAACCTGGAGTATTTCAAAATTGAATGCAACAATCACATCATTGTACAAAGTCTCTTTAAAAAATGAGGCCATTTTAAAAGCGACTTCACTAAGTGGCCTTGAAGCAATTATTCAAAACGGAGTTAATACAACCGGTTTACGACCCACATTATATGATTTCCTTGCTCATAGAGCCCTCAGTCATTTCATCAATGAAGAAAATGATGTAACAGCAGCTTCCTATAAATTTATTCTGAATGATGAAAAGATATTTTCACCTGCAGCTTTATTTATCAATTCAACCTTTATAACAAAAGACAGCACTTCACTTTATTATAATGCCATTCTTTTGTTTCAGGAACTTTTAAAATTTCATTTAAATGATACCGACCCTGGTGCATTGATAGATGTAGATCTGCAAAGACTGGACTTTGCAAATCATTTTGGCATATTTACAAACAAGGATAAAATTTATGAAAATGCGCTCAGCAATATTGAAACAAGTTATGCAGGCAATCCTTTAACTGCACAGGCGGGTTATTTAAGGGCCCGGCTTTATTATGAAAATGGAAAAATGTATAATCCGCTCTCACAAAAAGAATCTCAGTTTGATATAAAAAAAGCAAAAGAATTATGTGAAGAAACGATTGCTAAATTTCCTAAATCCGAAGGAGCACTTAATTGCCAAAACTTAATTGTTGATATTAAAACAGCTTCTTTAAATCTGGAAACAGAAAAAGTAAATATTCCAGGACAGCCATTCAAATCGCTGTTAAAGTATAAGAACGTTTCTACTATTTATCTGCGTGCGATAAAAAGCAGCCGGGAAGAAATAAAACGAATTGAAAAAAATGGTTATGATCAATTATGGTCATCTATGGTTTCATTAAAAGCAGTAAAGAGTTGGAATATTTCTTTACCGGATCAACAGGATTTCCAGGAACATTCAGTAGAAATAAAAACAGAAGCACTGGATGCAGGAACGTATATTATTCTTGCAAGCATTAGTCCGGATTTTAGTATAAGCAACAACCTGCTTGCCAGGCAAATTACTTATATCAGCAACATAAGCTACATCACAAATAACAATGATGAACTCTATATATTGAACCGTGACAATGGCTTGCCCTTGGCAAATGCTGAAGTACAATTATGGCAAAATACGTATAACAATACAACAAGAAACTACGAAGAAGTAAAAAAAGAAAAATATACCAGCGATAAGAATGGTTATATAAGTTTAAAAATACGCAAAGACAATAACTATTACGGTGTAAATTTCCAGGTAAAATACAATAGCGACGAGTTATTTACTTTCGATACCTATAATAGTTTCTATAACGGATATGAGAACAAAACAACAAAAAACACTTTCTTATTTACTGACAGAAGCATTTACCGTCCGGGTCAAACCGTTTTCTTTAAAGGCATTGTTGTGAAAAGAGATAGTGCAACAAAGAAAAGCGTTATTATTAATGGTTATAAAACTAGGGTAATATTATATGATGCAAATAGGCAAAAACAAGGAAGCCTTGAACTTGTATCAAATGAATATGGCTCCTACAATGGTAGTTTTAAATTACCAGACGGAGGATTGAACGGCCAATTTTATATAAGTGATTCAGCAGATCAGGCTGTACAATACTTTAGTGTAGAAGAATACAAACGACCAAAATTTTCAGTGGAAGTAAAAAAACCACAGGGCACTTATCGTGTCAATGATAGTATAGTTGTCAGCGGAAACGCCAAAGCATATGCAGGAAATAATATAGATGCTGCCAAAGTAACGTATAGGGTTGTACGAAAAGTGCGATACCCCGATTGGTGGGGTTGGAGTGGATATGGAAAAAGATGGGTTCCTTTTGGTAATGGTGAAGAAATGGAAATAACAAATGGTGAAACAAGTACCAATAGTAAGGGGGAATTCTTTATAACTTTTAAAGCCATCCCTGATGAAACTGTTGATAAAAAAAGTCAGCCCATTTTTAATTATGAAGTAAGCACAGATATAACTGATATTAATGGTGAAACAAGGAGTGGCAGTACAACAGTTGCTGTAGCATACCAGGCCTTACAATTAAATATTATTGCCGATGAAAAACTGCCTGTTGATAGTTTAAAAAATATAAAGATCAGCAGTTCCAATATCAATAATCTTTTTGAAAGATCAGTCGTAAATCTTACCCTTCAAAAGATACAATCTCCAAATAAAATCTTCCGGGAACGTTACTGGGAAATGCCTGATCAGTTTATTATGTCAAAAGATGAATACACAAAAAATTTCCCTTACGATGCATACACTGATGAAGATAAAATTAGCAAATGGCCGTTGTTGGAAAAAGTAATTGATATAACAGATAGTACTTCAGAAAATTCTACTTTCAAAATTAAAAATTTTAAATTAAATACAGGCTGGTATAAAATAGTAGTTACTGCCAAAGATAAATATGGGGAGGATGTTAAAGCAGAAAAATATATAAGACTTAGCAATGACCAACAAACGCTGGTTGAAGAACCTCTTAGCTTTGACCTTAGCAATGCGGAAGCAGCTCCGGGCCAGGAAATTAATTATTCTATCGCAACTGGTTTTGAAAAAATATGGTTGATCCATTCAGTAAATAAGGTCAACAATCCTGCAATCACATCTTATCCTGTAATTGCAAATACAAATCCTTTTAAATCTACAATAGGTATTACTGAGAATGATCGTGGCGGAATAAACATGAGTTATGCATTTGTGCTTCATAACCGCACTTATTCCGGCAACAAAACCATCAATATCCCATGGAGCAATAAAGATCTAAAAATTAGTTATGAAACTTTTCGTGATAAGTTATTACCCGGAAGTA
>JBDTLP010000118.1:0-13127 GCA_039934735.1 Ferruginibacter sp.
GTAATCAACAGAAACAAGAGCTTTATAATTTTTGTGCTGCTCATTACCGGAATTGTGTAGTAAAAATGCAATTAAAAGGAATATTTTTATGAAGTAACCGATGAACGCATTGACAAAATCGTTGAACGTGTTTTTAAATACAGTAACACAAGAAATATTTCCATACTACTTAATAGAATCTTGTTAAGATCATTCTTTAACTTCTTTGTAACCGGCAGGTATTGCAAACATATTTGCAGGTATGTCCCTGCGTTCAACTTTGGTAAGTTGAAGTATCATTGAATGATCTTTACTACCAATTGTCATTTTAACAGTCATTCCATCGCATCTCATTTGTTTTAATTGCTGGGTGGTTTCTGTTGAGTACATTGAGTTGCTTATGCCTGATTCAGCCTTTGTCATTAATTTTTTAACCGCAGGTTGTTGCGGCACATCATTGCTTTTCCAGAGATCAATTGTATCAACACTCGAATAAAAGCTTCCCATTGTTTTTTTGGAAATAACTCTTGCATGTACACAATTAAAACCCATTATTTTTTCGTCACCAATTTTTGTCGCGGTGGAAGTTATTTTTTCTCCCGTATTCGAGTCGCCGCTATCAATGTGGTTGATGGTATATGTTTTAGCAGAATCATCAATGTCGAAACTTTCACCGGGTTTATCGGCATGCGCTATAATTATTGTGGGGGCAGATATTTTATTTCCGTTGGCAGAACTATGTATTTCCATTTCTGAACGCATATCACCTTTTGATGAAACGTACATTTTTGTAACCTCATTTATTGATATGTTTTTCCCTGATGATTTGGTAGTTAATTCATAATAATAATCATCACCAGAATTCTGGGAAGCTGATGAATTATTTGTTGCATCTGCCATAGATGCATTTGTTGAATTATTGCTGTTACATGCTATCAACAGCACTGCTGAAAAAGTTATTGAAACAATAGTCTTTGTAAACTTCATTTTTTTTATTTTAGAATTTGATAGTTGAAAGACGAGTTGCGTTTCTATCTTCCTGGCAATTCAAAGAAAAATTAATGCTTAAATAACGCATACCAAACATGAACGATATTTATAAAATGCAATCCGCATTACATTCCTGCTTATGATTGCGGCGGTACTGTGTTGCTATCTTTTGCTTTATCTGCAATCGCTTTGTTCACATCACTTTTTAGTGAGCGCAATGACTCTTTGAGGTTGTTATCTGCCGAGCGAAACTTGTAAGCGCCGTAAGTCATGATAATGGCTCCTGAAATAGCAGCCCATATTCCAAAACTCAGACCTACATTTCCAAAGACTGTAGTTGCCTCGCTGCTTACTCCGCCCATCGCCGACTCCCACCGTATGATGAGATAGCCGATAATACAGATATTTACAACGCCGGCACCCAATACCGGCAGCCACATTTTTGCAGAAATATTAGCTTTCTGGTCACCCGCTAATGCAAGAAGGCCAGCCGCTATAAAAAGAATAAATGCAAGCACGCCAATACCATTCATGCCGTTTATAGATCCCACACCATAGCTAAACCATGGAAGGAAACATGCGATCAAACCCAATGCGGCGCCGGCAATAATAAATTTGCGTTGTTTGTTTAATTGCTGAAAGTTCATAATGATTGTTTTAAGTTTAGGTAAAATAATTTTTATTGAATGTCATATAAAACAGTGTTTTTATCTTCCTGGTAATTGGCTGGAAGATTGAATATTGAATCGGGCCTCTCTTTTTTTGTAACGCTGGTAAGTTGTATAAGATTTGATGAACCTTTAGATGCGGTAACAGATTTTACCAATGCTCCTGAACATCGAGCATCCATTATTTTTTTTACGACGGCCGGTGAATGATTTTCAAAAATTACCGGCGATAAAAATTGAGCACCGGGCACTTCATTGCAGTACCATTCATCGTCCTGTTCATGCGCCGTTTGGCCTAATCCTTTTATAGTATAAATAACTTTTACATGCATACAGTTATAACCAAATATTTTTTCACTACCTATTTTTTGCACCTGCACGTCAGATTCATTTTTACCTACATCGCTTCTTTGTTGCTCATAATATTTTTTGTACTGATCATTTAAATTGATGCTGTAATTTTCGTTTACGCTTGACAATAATGTTGCGTGAACTTTCATATTTAAAGCAGATGATTCTGCATAAGCTTCGGAATACACGTTCCATTTTTTTTGGTTATTGGTACTGATGTAAATGTTTTTCCAAAGGCCATCTTTCTTATTATTGGCAATGCTGCCACCTGTGTATTGCAGCATGATCGTGTTTCCATTTCCCGAAACAGGAATTGTAAAATCAGTGGGTTGTTCAACTGTGTAAACCGAAGTGTAGGTTTTGGAAGGCCCGGCAGTGCCATCTTTTTGAGCAGCCATCATCCCTTTAGTAACGGATTTTAATGGGTTATTATCACTCATTTGCCCAAGCTGAAAATTTAATAATGAGTTAGAAATTGCATCTCCCGGGTTTCCGTTTTTGCTCCCCATCATTGATTGCAATTTCTTCATCATACTATCCATGTTTTTTCCACCGCCCAGGTTCTTTAAAATGCCTGAATCATTTTTTCCAAACATCGCAGTCATACCTTGCGCAAGCATACTGTCGGCGTTAGTGTTTTGCAGTTCGTTTGTTGATGTATCAACATTATTTGTTGAAGTGTCGGAGCCAGGGTTATTGCCATCCTTTATTACAATTGATGAATCTGTGTCACGTACATCAGGGGAACTATCAGTCACTGTTTGTGCAGTATTATTTTCTTTTGCTTTATTAATTGAAGTGTTGCAAGAGCATGCAAATAATAAAACTGTTGACAAAATAATTGCTGCTGATAATTTTATGCTTTGCATATTTTGAAAGATTTAAATTATTTCAATGGATGCGTTAGCTTTTTCCGAATGGTAAATTGAAGCTGCCATCTGTGATACTTAAAGTGCCGCCACCATCATCTGCATCTGCTTTAAATGTGCCTGAAAAAGTTCCTGTAACCCGGTTGTCATTTATGCTGGTAATGGTTACGGTTACTGAATCACCATAAAATTGTTTATAAGTTTTTCCTTCCATGTAAGAAGCTTTCTTACTTTTTTTATCTGCAAAATTTCCCAGCGAAGGATTGTAATTTGTTATGGTTGTCGTGCCACTATTGCTGATATTAAAATTAAAAACACTGCTGCTCTCAGGTGTTACTTCTATCTTCAACACTCCATTGGCGGCATCGTTAGTTACTTCATTGATAAACAAATTGGATTGTTGCACATAGTTCCTCGCCACAACGTGCACGCCTTTGACGGTGTAAGAAAAAATTCCGTGCGTGCCGGTAAGATCTTTATCAGAAGATTCAGTTTTAGTATCCGGTGAAGTTGTTTTCGCACCTGATGCAGCTTTATTTTCTGTTGAACTATTTCCTGAACAGGAAACTAAAATGAGTGCAGGAAAAAAGATAATTAAAAATGATTTCGGCGACATAATTTTTTATTTAAAGAATTTATAATTGATTTTTATTGAGGTCTTACCTTTCCTGTGGAAAAGGGAATATCAAATTTTCCATTTGTTACCATAAGAATAGGTTGTTGATTCTTGCCAAGTCCATCACTAAGTCTTACAGAAAATTTTCCTGAGAATGTTCCGGTCACCCTGGATGCGGAGATAGAATTTATTGTTGTGGTTATTGAATCTTCCAAATAAGTTGCAAGACGTCCCGTATGATCTCCGGGAAATAAATCAATTACCAATGCACAATCGCAGTCACTGGAATTTTTTGTCTTATTATAAGTACCCGCTTTATCGGGAAAAATAAATTTGAGTGAATAGTAATTTTCGTCTGTCTTGTCCGGAACAAGTGTAAAAAATACAGTTTCAGTTTTGAATTTGGGGAGGCTCCCCGCGGCATAAATAAAAGCTTCATTGGGTATCTGCATCTCATCAGTAGCTCCTCCAGATATCTTAACTCCATTAATTAAGGCAGAAAAACTGCCACCATCTTTTACAGCATTAGCATTTGAAGCTGAAGCACTGCTGCCACTATCACTTGCAGCGTTATTATTATTACCAGAGCATGAAAATAGCAAACATGCTGAAATAATAATTGCAGAAAATAATTTTATGTGTTTCATGTTACTGTTCTTTATTATTAATTGAAAAATATTTGCTTCCCCCGGGCATGCATTGTTGAAATCAATTACCAACATTGCAAATGGGAATATCAAACTTTCCATCTGTGACAGTAAGTTCGGGCCTGCCGGAAGGCTGCCTTTCCGCTATTTTTAGATTTCCGTAAAATGTGCCTGATAAGCGTGATGAAGAAATATTGGTAACCGTAACATTGAAGGCATCATTAGCATAAATAATATATTTATCATCCTGTTTGTTTCCTAAAAAACAGCTCCACGGTGCCATTATCATCACTAGGTTGTAGTGTTACCATATAGGTTTTACCGGGTATTATAAAGCGCAATGAATGAGCAAATGTTTCCGTGTTTTCCTTGTAGGCATCTCCAAGAAAAAAGGAAAACTTTTCACTATTTTTAACAGGTTTTAATTTATTTATAAACAACAGGCCCGGTACATTTTCATGTACGTTAAATTTTAATCTTTCATCCGAGGGAGCATGAAAGCCTCCGGTTGAGATCACATCTGTAATACTGCTATTTCCTAAAAAAATAGTATTGAAAGGGAAATTATATTGAAGCGTTCCTGATAAATTATTATTCACTTTTATCAACAAAGGTTGCCCATCGGTGGTACCGATAAAATTTGTTGAAGTATCTGTACCGCTGTTACCTGTTAAGTACCAACCTGAACTGCCGGCTGATAAATTTTTCCAGGGGCTGCCATCATTATACCAGAACGAATTCGTGGTGGTATCATATACTAATAAACCTTTTATAGTAG
The DNA here is from genome assembly GCA_039934735.1 of Ferruginibacter sp. Classification (GTDB taxonomy): domain Bacteria; phylum Bacteroidota; class Bacteroidia; order Chitinophagales; family Chitinophagaceae; genus Ferruginibacter. Next base: position 4,899 of record JBDTLP010000118.1, read on the forward strand.
GTATGGCTGTACGGCCTGCAGTACTTGTGCGAGGAATAAGGAGCCCTTTGTTAAAAGATTTTATGTCCAGCATCGCATTAGCATTAGGAGCGCTTCCATCATTGTTGATACCAATACTCTGTGCAGAGACAATGTTAATTAAAAGATCAGCAATTGCTAAAATCAATAAAAAAAATAAAATTCGTTTCATAAAAAAAATTGAGAATATGATTTGATATCTATAATAAAGAGTATGCTACTTTTTAAATCTCTTTAAGCCAGGATTCACGCCAACAACGTCGTATCTTCTTGCACTGCATGAATCTTCTATTACAACCAATGAAACCGAATCTTTGCCATGCCAGGTCATTTTATACCTGCCCCAATAATCTTCCCCACAAGCTTTTGCCACGGCATTCTTTAGGGAAAAAGTAGATTGTTCAAGTTTATAATATCCTCTTTCGCCAACATCACCATTTGGCAGAGTAACATTGTAGGTACCATCTTTTTCAACATTGACATATTCACCCGAATATGATCCGTCGGGTGCAAAAATTATCCACTTGCCAACAATCTTATGTTTTGGAGGTGTGAATGCAAAAGCAGCAATTACTAAAAACACTGCGAAGATTTTAATTGCCTTTTTCATGAAAAATATTTTTAATGACTTAAAATGTAACCATCATAAAAATAGATTTATACCAAAGGCTTAAAGGAAATTAACCGACGAACGTTATTTTAAAATCGTCAGAAAGTCGAAAGTTATTTTTTGTAGTTTTATAATAATAAATTCACCATCTTTTCAGAACACTCAAAAATGCAAACTCATGATCTCCATCTTAAATATGTAATAATAGACGATGATGAAATTGACCGTGCAGTAGTTGAAACGGAAGCCGCTAAATTTTCCTTCCTGCAAAAAATAGCTGTGTGCAGCAACCCGATTGAAGCGCTTGAAATAATAACCCGCATTGACCCAGAAATTATTTTTTTAGACATTGAAATGCCGGGCCTAAGCGGCATTGAGCTCATCAGGAAAAAAATTACCGCTTATGGTCAACCTGTTTTTATAACCTCGCATCCGGAATTTGCCCTAGAGGGTTTTGAATTGGAAGCTTTTGATTATTTATTAAAACCGGTTTCTTCCGAACGCTTTGCCCGGTGCGCTTTTCGGCTGCGTGATTTTTACCAGATGCGTATAAAAGCCTGCGCCTTTGATACCGAAGAAGACAGCAATTTTATAATTATTAAACAGGGATATGATAAATACAAAATAGCAGTGCATGATATTTTATATATAGAAGCAATGCGGGATTATACACGTGTGGTTACTGCAAAAAAACAGTATTTAGTATTATCAACATTGAACGGTTTTGCAGAAAAATTGCCGGAAACATTTGTACGCATACATCGGAGCTATATTGTAAACCGCACCAAAATAGATGCTGTTCAAAAAAATAAAGTAAGCATACAATCACAGGAACTGCCTATAGGAAAATTATACAAGCATGCATTAAGTTTTCCAGATTTGTGATTCGTTATTTATGAATGACTAAATTGCTCTATGATCACCACACAGCAAATGAAAAAACTTTGGTTTTTACTGTTTGTTTTATTAAATATCCTTTCCGCATCCACCGTAAAATCTCAACCGCCGGATTTATCAAAAATTACTAATGAACATGATAAAATACATACCTGGCTTGACTATTGTGCTATGCTGCGTTTAAACAAAGATGGTGCAAAAGATAATTACATTGTATTGCAACAGGCAGGATTAAAAGGATTGCAATTGGTAAAAGCGAAAGATGATTCGGCGAAGGCAAGCTTCTTTTTATACACAGCGCTTGGTTGTTATTATCAACTAAAGTTCGACAGTGCCCAATATTTTTTTTACCAAAGCCTGCATACAGCGCAACAGGCAAATGCCACCAAATTAACGGCATCTTCATGCGAAGCATTGATGAGCCTAAACTTTCAATTGCAACAGCCAGATAAAGTAGAAGAATGTAGAAATATTCTGCAAACCATTGCCGACACTACAAAAGACAATGCCATCCTGAGGGATATTTATTCGGCATTCGGAAGCTATTACCAGCAAAAATCTTACTACAGCACGGCTCAGGATTATTTTATTAAAAGCATTCAATTGCGGGAGCAGGATGTGGACACAACACAGAATTCAAAAGCTAAATTTGATTATGCCATTCAATGCGACCAGCTATCTAAATTATATCTTAATACGGAAATGGCTGACAAAAGCCTTGACGCTTTAAGAAAAGGTGAGCGCTTTGCAGCAGAATCGCCTGTCGTAGGCAATAGATTACTAAGTTCTTTTGTTGAAGCATTCACTACTTCAGGAAATATTGATTCCGCATTATATTATGATAACCAACTTGAGATTAATGCAAAAAACCAACCTGCATTTTCATCTGAAATAGTTTCGTCTAATCTCAACATTGCTATATATTATATTAATCAAAAGCAATACGCCAAAGCCCTTCCTTATGTGAACAAAGGAGATTCGCTTTCTTCAGCTATCCAATCGCCCTTCTTAATATTCCAGGCGCAAATGATTAAGGGCAGGTACCTGGAAGAGACGGGGCAATTTCGGCAAGCTATCACTATGCTTACACAAGCGCTCCCCATTGCGGTGCAACTGAGCAAAGAACTTTATTCAAATATATTAAAGTACATAGCTCTTTCTTATAAAGGAACGGGTAATGAAAAAACTGCGTTGCAATATTACGAGCGGTATGTAGGGGTGCAAGACACACTTAATAAAGAAAAAATTTCGAGAACATTTGCCGACCTTGAAACACATTATCAAACCAATGAAAAAGAAAACCGCATTATAGCACTTGACCAAAAAAACAAGCTGGATATACTTGAATTAAAACAAGCATCGAATACAAGAAAGTTATTGATATTGGGATTGGTAAGCCTGGGTATTTTTTCATTGCTCTTGTATTTCATTTACCGCAATAAAGAAAAGCTCAATAAAATACTCAACCAGCGCAACATCCAACTTGACCAGCTAAATAATGAACTCTCCGTTGCGAATGAAACCAAAGCAAGACTTTTTGGTGTTATAAGCCATGACCTGAGAGCGCCTGTAAGCAGCATAGTCCAGCTCATACATTTACAAAAAGAGAATCCCGGATATTTTAGTGAATCGAGGATTCAATATGAAGATCGGCTGAATAAAGCGTCTGAGAATGTTTTAGAAACAATGGAAGATCTATTATTGTGGAGCAAAAGCCAAATGCAAAATTTCGCCCCACACTACAAAAAGGTAAAGTTGGGGCCAATACTGACCAGGGAACTATATCTCTTCGAAGAGCAAATTAAAGAAAAGGAACTTATCGTAAACTCCAAGGTAAGTGATGAAATTTTTCAAAACACTGATGAAAATTTCCTAGCAATCATCTTCAGGAATTTGCTGCAGAATGCCATTAATCAATGTGATAAAAAAGCGAGCATTACAATCCAGGCAGATGAATATTCAATTTCAATAACGAATCCTTTAACTAATAAAACCGCATCAGAATTAAATTCAGCAATGCAGCAAAATGAAATCAACAGTAAAAGTTCGGGTTTGGGATTGCAGATAGTAAAAGACCTTGCGAAAAGAATTGGCGTGAAAATTTTCTACGAGCAGATAGATGCAGTTACTGTTACGGCAGTTGTAAGCTGGCAATCATAAAAGGAAATTCTGCCGATTCTTGCTTCTGCCGTTAATCCTTCTCCTCTTTACTCTATATACATTATTTTTGTTTGCATAAACTATCTTTTGTAAAGTTCTATTTTTCGTTCGCGTGGCTCAAAAATAATTATCATAAGGCCAAAGTCGGTTTATGTCAGTTCGGCTTCGTTTAAGCCTTATCGAGCATACGGTTATTTCTAACCCGGTATTGTCTCTGTTAATATTTTAGTTCCTTGTTTGTCGAAATATATGCAAGTCATTTCAACCGTATTTACTGTCCATTTTTCAATTCCACATTCAGCAGAATGATTACAAAAAGTCATATAGTCTGTTTGTCCTTGTTGGTGTATTTTTAGATAGCGCTTAAATTTTTCGGTATCACTTTCCTCTGCAACAATCAACATCGGGTATTTAGCTTCCGATTTTATTTCATAGTTGTCTGTCCCGAAATATTCTCCATGTCCATCAGAAACATACGTGTCATACTTTGTTAAACCTAATTTAATAAGGTCTTGAATGTAATTCGGGAAATCTGAACCACTTTTTACTTTTGAATGTGCTTCTTTTATTTGTGAAATTGTAAACATTTCTAACTGATTAATTTTTCATTTTATTTTTGTCTGTTGGTCTATCTTACGATAGTAGGTATTGCTGAGAGGCCCAACAAGCGATAAATCATAAAAATACCAGGAAATGAATATTGGTTATTCAAAGCACATAAATCTCCACGGCATATTCATTGCTATAATATTATTGCTTTTAATTGATAAATCGTTTGCTCAGTCTGCAAAAGATTATATCCGCATAAAAAAAATGTACAAAGGAACCTGGTACAATAAACAAACCAAACGCCATATTACTATTTCTTTTGATGAAGAATCGGAGTATGTAACAATTAACGACTGGACAGGTAAGCGTAACGCTTCTAGTATAGATTCTTATAAAGCATTTATAAAAGATAATAAACTTGTATTGTACGCTGAAAATGACGACCATCATTCTCCTTATTGTGAAATGGAAATTGTTGAGCAACAACTCGTATATGAATGCAATGAACCATTTAATTTTAAAGACCAGTTTTTAAATAGAGAAAAACAAATGGACAAATCAATATATAAACGACTAAAAGAATAAGAAAACTACGCTAACAAAATGACAAAGAGTAAAATCCAAAACTATTAAGGGTAGTATGAATAAATATTGTTTCGAGTTCCAAAGAAATTATTTTCTCTTTAAAAAGAAATTTTTATCCAATTTGGAAAACAAACCGGATTCCGCTTTCCACTATGATCGCACACCGCGTGCCTCAATCTATAACACTTCTCTACCACTTACATAAGTTTTATTAGTTTGCAGGTTAAAAACTTTACATGAAGTATATTTTTGTCGCCTTCGCATTTTCTCTCTCAACGCTTTTTGTTACCTGCCAGTCAAAACCCACCATGGATTTTGAAACATACGATCCGCCCCCAACACTGGTGGTACCACAGCATATAGTGACTAAAGCAAAATTTCCTTTTATTGACATACACAACCACCAATGGAATATGGGGAGCCAAAACCTGGTTAACCTGGCGAAAGTAATGGACACACTCAACATGGCAGTAATGAATAACCTCAGCGGTTCTTACGGAAAAAATTTGGAACAATCCGTTGCTAACATTAAAGCAACTGCGCCTAAAAGATTTACTGTTTTTGCGAATATAAATTTTGATGGTATTGGTGAAAGCAACTGGACTGAAAATGCCGTAAAGCAACTCGAAGAAGATGTAAAACACGGCGCCGCTGGATTAAAAATATTTAAAAATCTTGGCCTCTCAGTAAAGGATAACAAAGGTAACAGGGTAACTGTGGATGATGAAAGGCTGGATGCTATTTGGGAAAAATGCGGCGAATTAAAAATTCCGGTACTCATTCACACGGCTGATCCCAAACCCTTCTGGGACCCACTGGATAAAAACAATGAACGCTGGCTTGAGCTCGTTACAAAACCCGGCCGCAAAAGAAGCGACATCGATCCTGCACCGTGGCAATCCTTAATAGATGAGCAGCATCATATATTTAAAAAACATCCCCGCACAACTTTTATTGCAGCCCATTTTGGATGGTATGCAAATGATCTGGCAAAACTAAGTTCACTTTTAGATGATATGCCAAATGTGTATGTCGAGTTTGGCGCTGTAATCGCAGAGCTTGGTCGCCAACCCAGAGCTGCTAATGCTTTTTTTTCCAAATATCAGGACAGGATATTATTCGGAAAAGATAGCTGGGTACCTGAAGAATACACTACCTATTTCAGGGTGCTGGAAACAAAAGATGAATATTTTCCCTATCATAAAAAGTATCATGCCTTCTGGAGAATGTATGGCATGGGCCTGCCCGATGACATATTGAAAAAAGTTTATTATAAAAATGCCTTGCGGCTGTTGCCGATGGTAGATAAAAATTTGTTCCCCGCCGATTGATGTAGAATATGTGTTGGAAAAGTTTGATGCAATAACTTTATGATTCTGGCTCAATGGGTGTTCGATTTCAATTTTTCGCTAAAAGAATATTCTAAACAAACAAGATATCAAAGCAATGAATAAGCAAATAGAGCTGGGTAAATACAATGCTTCCCGCCGGGATGCACTTAAAACATTCGCTGCAGGCGGTGCAGCATTGATGTTTTCACCGTATAGTTTATTATCGGCAACCCGCAAGAAAAAAGACAGGCTCGGAGTAGCGCTTGTTGGCATAGGCTATTACAGTACTGACTTGCTTGCCCCTGCACTTCAGCAAACAAAGAACTGTTACCTGGCCGGCATCGTTACAGGCACTCCTTCAAAAGCTGAGGCGTGGAAGAAAAAATATAATATCCCGGAGAAAAATATTTATAACTACGAAACCTTTGACCAGGTAGCAACCAACGACGATATAGATGTGATATATGTGGTGCTGCCACCTTCCATGCATAAAGAATATGTAATACGGGCAGCAAATGCCGGAAAGCATGTTTGGTGCGAAAAACCGATGGCGATAACCGCCGCCGAATGCCAGGCAATGATTGATGCCTGCAACAGCAATAAGAAAAAACTCGCCATAGGCTATCGCCTGCACCACGAGCCCAACACACAGGATTACACGAATATCATTAATAAAAAATTACTTGGAGATGTGAATAGGGCAGCTTGCGGTGCCGGGTATGTAGAAAATCGTACCAACCACTGGAAGCAAATTAAGGCGATGGGCGGTGGTGTGCTTTACGATATGGGTGTATATGCCATACAGGGAGCACGCCTGGGAACGGGTATGGAACCCGTTGCCATTGTATCAGCAAAAACTTCTACAACACGGCCTGAGATTTACAAGAACGATCTTGATGAAACAACAGTGGCAACCCTGGAATTTCCCGGTGGTGTAATAGCGGACATTAAAACCAGTTTTGGTGAAAACATAAATTACCTCGATGTCTATTGTGGGAAAGGTGATATCCATGTATCTCCCTACCAGGCGTACGCAGGTGTAAGAGCAGTAAGCCCGTTAGGTGAAATAAATTATCCTTACAATGTTCCCTGGCAGCAGGCCAAACAAATGGACGATGATTCCATATCCATCATGCAAAATACACCCATGCTGGTTCCCGGTGAAGAAGGCCTTCACGACATAAGGATTGTAGAAGCAATTTATAAATCGGCAGGCTCTGGGCAGCGGGTAATGGTTTAATTATTTTTATTTTATAAAATCATCGGTGAGTAAGTCACGACTGTTATCAGCTACATTATAAATTGCAGGAAGCTGGTGGCGGCTCTAACCTGGTCGATCAAACTTAATTAGCTGCTTTGCCAGTTGAATAATACAATACACATAATATTTTAACACACGGGGGCAGTAATTGCATTAAATAGAAATTTACTTTTACTATTGCATTGAAATGGCGAATCAAACATCACAGCACATCTTAACTACCTCGGCCAACCTGTTAGGATTTTGCCTTTTTGTTATTACTTCATTTCACATCAGCAATGCAGCAGCCTCGAGCATTGTTGATGAATTTACTTCAGTAATAGCGCTGATACTTACTCTCTCCTGTTTCTTCTCATTCATATCTATTCGTACCAAAGATCCAATAAGAGAACGTCGTTTTGAAAACACTGCTGATTATTTTTTCCTCATCTCTCTTGTAGGGATCGTAGTAATAATTTTGCTACTTGTCTTCAACTTCATAAGATAAAAATTACGGCAACCCCAGGTTTGTGAGGTATTCAATATTAATATAAGCAGGAATTTGCGACTATATAAAAAGCTTATATGGATGCTATTTATAACGCTGCCTGTTTTAAGAAAACAGCCGCACAACTGTACGTTATTGATACCCTGTCGTTCGCTTCCGTACATATCGATTTTATCACCTTCCTCACAAAGCCTTGATTTTTAGGTCTCTTTTTGTTTGGCACCTGGTTGGAAACCTTCATCGCAAACAAACAAATTTTAAAACTTTAAAAAATATAACGATGAAAAAGTTAGCAAATTCTAAAAGCAATTTATTACACGGCGTTAAAAAC
>JBDTLP010000119.1:0-12949 GCA_039934735.1 Ferruginibacter sp.
TTAATTCTTAATTCTTAATTCTTAATTCTTAATTTTTAATTCTTAATTCTTAATTCTTAATTCTTAATTCTTAATTCTTAATTCTTAATTCTCTTCCTAACGATCTCCCACAACACCACCCCAGCCGCCGTTGCAATATTCAACGAATGTTTCATTCCTAATTGCGGTATCTCGATACAACCATCACATTGTAAAATAGTTTCCTGCTCCACACCTGTAACTTCATTTCCAAATATAACTGCGATTTTTTCTTTATCACCAAAATCAATTTGTTCCAATGAAAAACTATTTTGAACCTGTTCTACTGCATATACTTTATATCCAATTGACTTAAGATGCTCAATCGCTTCTGTTGCATTTGCAAAGTACTTCCATTCCACGGTATCTTCTGCACCCAATGCTGTTTTCTTTATTTCTTTATGAGGAGGTTTTGCTGTGTAGCCAGTGATATAAACGCCTTCTAATAAAAATGCATCCGATGTTCTGAAAACGCTTCCTACATTATAAGCACTGCGTATATTTTCCAATACAGCAATTACCGGTGTCTTTTCTGAGCGTTTGAATTCTGCAACCGTTTTACGGTTCAGTTCTTCCATGCTTAACTTTTGCATCGTGCAAAATTAATTATTTATTGCCGACGATTCGCTCATTTTTTATCCCGTTGGCTAAAGCCAACGGTAATTGAAAAAATTATTGAATCAGTGGCAATAAAAAGCCCCGTCATAAACGGGGTTTTTCAAAATTTTAAAATTCATATCTTATCAGGCAGGCTGCTTTTCAAGCTTTGCAGCTCTTGCATCTGCTTTTAATTCTGCAAAGTATTTGGCTGCCTGTACAAAATTCACAAACAAAGGATGCGGATTTTCTACTGTACTTTTTAATTCAGGATGGTATTGTACACCAATAAAATAGGGATGATTCATTAACTCAACTATTTCTACCAACCCAGTTGCCGGATTTTTCCCACTTGGCTTTAATCCTGCATTGATAAAATCATTGATATAATTATTATTAAATTCCCAGCGGTGACGGTGACGCTCACTGATCTCAGTTGAATTATAAATCTTATTTGCAAGGCTACCTTCTTCTATCTTACATGGATATGCGCCCAATCTCATCGTTCCACCTTTCTTTTTGATTTTTTTCTGTTCTTCCATCAATGCAATTACCGGATAAGGCGTTGCCGTGTTCATCTCAGTTGAATTTGCGTCTTTCCATCCAAGTACATTTCTTGCAAATTCAATTACGGCCATTTGCATACCTAAACAAATACCAAAGAATGGTAAGCGATTTTCTCTTGCATACTTTACTGCTGTAATCTTTCCTTCTACACCCCTTGATCCAAAACCCGGCGCAACAAGCAATCCATCAAGATCTTTCAACTTTTCATGTACATTTTCATCATTGATAAATTCGCTGTGAATATTCACAATCTGTACTTTGCAATTGTTGATAGCACCTGCATGTATAAAGGCTTCCAATATTGATTTGTAAGCATCCTGCAATTCTATATACTTCCCTATAAGCCCAATACTAACACGGCTTTTAGGATGATTCAATTTATCAAGAAAACCTCTCCATTTTGTAAGCTCTGGTGCCGAGTAACCATTGATTTGTAGTTTTTTCAAAACGATCAGGTCCAAACCTTCCTGCAACATTTTTAATGGCACTTCATAAATAGTACCTGCATCAATCGCTTCAATAACAGCATTTGGTTTTACATTACAGAACAAAGCAATTTTGCGTTTAATCTCATCAGATAGTGAGTGTTCTGTCCGGCAAACGATCACATTTGGATGTACACCTTCCTGGCTAAGTAAGCGAACACTATGTTGTGTTGGTTTGGTCTTTAATTCTTTCGCAGCTTTTAAATAAGGAATAAGCGTTAAATGAACCACCATACAATCTTCTTCCGCCATTTCCCATTGCAATTGGCGCACAGCTTCCACAAAAGGAAGGCTTTCAATATCACCCACGGTACCACCAAGTTCAGTAATAATGATATCATAATTACCGCCTTCGCCAAGCAGCATCATACGGCGTTTAATCTCGTCAGTTATATGTGGAATAACCTGGACAGTTTTGCCGAGGTATTCACCTTCTCTTTCCTTATTGATAACGGTTTGATAAATGCGGCCGGTAGTAACGTTATTGGCCTGCGACGTAGGGATATTTAAAAAACGTTCGTAATGTCCAAGGTCAAGATCGGTTTCGGCACCATCATCCGTTACATAACATTCTCCATGTTCATAAGGATTCAAAGTACCGGGATCAACGTTGAGATAAGGATCAAATTTTTGAATGGTAACTTTTAACCCCCTGCTTTGCAGCAATTTTGCCAGCGAAGCAGCAATTATACCCTTACCTAAAGACGACGTAACACCACCGGTTACAAAAATATACTTGGCCATTTTATAAGAATTACAATATTTAAAGTCAATAACATTTTTATGCAACATGCTACAAACCTTTACTCAACAGCATCGGCATCGCATCTTTGTTACAGCAAACCTAATTTCAACACTAATTAAGAAAATAAAAATATGACCGGGGAAGGAAACAAAAAATCCTAGAGGTCATGCAAAGATAATATGAATATTTGGGAGGAGGAAATTAGTAGGTAACTTTTTGAAAAAAAACAGTTTTTAAAAATATTTCTATACTTTTCACTACCAAAACAGTGATAAACTAGCATTAAATAGAAGAAAGGCGGCATATTTAATCAGGATTACTTATGAAACAAATATTAGTTTGCTGTTTTATATTATTATCTATAGCAGCATTTTCGCAAATACAAACAAAACTGATCAAGACAAATGCTGTCGAGAGAATTAATTTAAAAAAGGAAAAAACTTATCTCCCCATCAATATTGGAGGCATAACTATTATGGATGCCCGTCAAGAAACTACCGATATTGGTTATAGCATACATAAGCCAATAAAACAATATCAATTGAAGAATGGGTTTGTAAGCGATTTATCAGCATGGTTTGTCAATTATCTTCAAATTGCTGCAAACAATACTAATAAGTCCCGGCTTTTGATAAATATAAAAAAACTTTGGGTGGGCGATGAAGCTTCTCCTATAAAGTTAGAAAATGGGAAAACAGGTTTGGCTAATAATGGATGGTATAGAGGAGCCGTAATTAAAATTGAATATTATCTTCAAAGAGATAGCCTTTTTATACCAATTTATAGATTTGACTCCATTGTACATTTTGAAGCCTTTAATAAATATTCAAATAAATCAATCGCTGCTTATATTACAGAAACACTTAAGTTATCACTTGAAAAATTATTAACGATCAATATTGATAGTATTCAGTTACCAAAAAAGAATATCCTGCTTCATGATATTGAAAAGGCAAATAAACAAGGACTGGATTATCCGATTTATACTGCGCCAGAACTTAAGAAAGGGATTTACAAAACTTTTGAAGATTTCAAAATGAATAGCATTTCATTTACTGATTTTGAATTCAGGAAAGGGAAATTGGGAGACATTGTTTATGTTAATGAAGAGAAGACTGAATATCCTCTGCGAAATATTTGGGGGTTTTGTGATGGTAAAGATTTCTATATTAAATCCTGTAATAAATATTCCAAACTTGTACGTACCGGGAATACATTTTATTTCCAGGGAATAAAAGCGCTGACGCAGAATGGAGAATATCTATATCAGTCATTGGGTGCTGGTGGAAGTTCCAGCACATATTATACAGGCAATAATGTTGCCTATGCAAATGACCTCCGGACATCGAAGTATGAAATCACATTAAAGTATTATCAACTTGACATGGAAAATGGAAAAATATATTAACCAAACACAAATTTTATTCAAAGGAGTAATTATAAAAAGGTATTTAGTTAATCATCACTTATGAAACAAATATTCATTTACTGTTTTATTTTAATTTCTACGACTTCATTTTCTCAAATTCAAACACAACCTCTTAAGGAGGATGCCATTAAAATAATTTCATTAGAAAAGGAAACGACGGATTCACTAACCAAAATATTCATCAATCGCTTAATGATACTGGATTCAAGAAGTGATACAAGTAATATTGGTTATTCTCCTGTGAGGCCAATAAAAAAATATTGTTTTCAAAAAGGTTTCATCAATGAATTGAGTGATTGGTTCAATTCGTATTTGAATATCAACCAACAAAATCCTTATGGTCATTTGTTATTGATTAATATAAAAAAACTTAGCGTTTCTGACGATGCTGTTTCAAAATTCCTGCCTGAGGGTAAGGAGGGCCAGGCTAAGGATGGATGGTTAAGAGGAGTAATAACCAGGATCGAATTTTTTATACGGGAAGATAGTTTTTTTATTCCCCTATACCGCTTTGATTCTATTGTTCCTTTCATAGGCCATCCTGATAAAGACGCCGCCGATTACTTATCAATTACTTTGAAAATGGCTGTAGATAAACTTTTCAATTCAAGTGTCAACGATCTTCAATCTAAAAGACATATACTTTTAGCCGATATTTTAAAAGCAAACAAACTCAATTACGATTTACCTGTTTATAATAACCCTCAACGTCAAAGAGGCGTATATAAAACATTTTCGGATTTTAAAATGAATACTATTTGCTATCCCGATTTTGTATTGAAAACTGCTTCTAAAAGTGATATCCTATACGTAAAAGAAAATGGTAATGAAGTGCCTGTACGATCGGTTTGGGGATATTGTGATGGATTGAGTTATTATATCAATTCGGGAGATAAATATTCCCAACTTATCCCAGTAGGAAACACGTTTTATTTTGAAGGAATTAAAAGTTTGTCAAATTATTCAATCTTCCTCCCAAAAACCTTGTCTGTTGGATTAATTCCGATTCCGGTTGGAGTTACTAAACACAATATTCATGATGAGAAGATTTTAAAATATTACCAGGTTGATATGGAAAACGGAAAAGTATATTAGCCTTTTACAATCTTATTATAACTCGTAGCAATTCCTTTTATCAATGACGAACTAAATCCCTGGTGCTCCATTTCATTTAAACCTGCAATGGTACATCCCTTGGGTGTAGTTACTTTATCAATTTCCTGTTCAGGATGTGTACCTTTTTCCAATAATAATTCTGCAGCGCCCTTTACTGTTTGTGCAGCAATGAGACTTGCAGTTGCTGCATCAAATCCAATTTCAATTCCTCCCTGTATATTAGCACGTATATAACGCATCGCATACGCGGTACCGCAAGCACCCAATACAGTTGCAGCATCCATTAACTTTTCATCAATTACAGCTACCCTTCCAAGCGTAGAAAAAAGTTTGTTGATAAATGATATTTGCGAAGCTGCTGCATTTGAAAAACTCAAACAGGTCATGCTTTGCTGAATGGCGATTGCTGTATTGGGCATTGCACGAAAAACAGGTAATTTTTTTAAAATCGTTTCCTGTATATCTTTTATTAAAACACCGGTAACCACGGATACCAATATATGCTTTGCGTTTATCACATCTTTAAAGCCATTCAACACTTCACTCACCTGGTAAGGCTTTACTGCAAGAATAATAATATCAGATTTGGAAACGGCTTGTGCATTATCGCTTGTTACTTTTACACCACGTGCTCCAAGTGCATACAATGTTGCAGTATTTCTTTTTGTTATAGTGATATCTGTTGACTTGCAGAATTTACTTTTTAACAATCCTTCTGCAATAGCAGTTCCCAGGTTTCCTCCTCCGATGATGGCGATCTTTTTCATTATGCAACTTTTTTCAGAAATGTAAAATGTAAAATATTGAATGTAAAATGCAAAAGTGAAATTCTCATTTAAGATTGAGCATTGTACGTCGAATATTGAATATTAATTAATAAATTTCCTGTTTATAGAACACTCTAATTTTAATAAAAATTTTTCTCTCTAAGATAATTCTTCACATAATCGTCCACTCCTTCTTCCAAAGAATAAAAACTTTCTTTATAGCCAGCCGAAGCCAATTTCTCCATACTCGCCTCTGTAAAATATTGATAGGTTTCTCTAATATCCAATGGCATGTCAATGAATTCAATATTTGTTTTCATTTTTAATGCGTTGTAGGTAGCCGTTACCAGGTCTGTAAATGTTCTTGCCTTTCCTGTTCCCAAATTATAAATAGAAGAAGGGATATTTTTATGATCATTCATCAACCATGAACAAACTTTTACAATATCTTTTACATAAATAAAATCACGAAGCTGTTCTCCGTCTTTAAATGCTCTTTTATGAGATTTAAATAATTTCACAAGGCCATCTTTTTTTATTTGATTAAAAGAATGAAAAATAACACTGGCCATCCTTGCCTTATGATATTCATTGGGGCCATATACATTAAAGAATTTCAATCCTGTCCAGAATGGTGGATGATCTTCCTGGTGCAATACCCACTTATCAAATTCATTTTTAGAAACACCATAAGGATTTAATGGTATTAATTTTTCAACAAGTGCATGATCATCTTTATAACCTTGTTTACCATCGCCATAAGTAGCAGCAGAAGATGCATATACAAGTGGCACATTATTGATCGTACAATAGTCCCATATTTTTTTTGAATACTCCACATTCAAATGCTGGTGAATGGCATAATTAAATTCTGTAGTATCTGTGCGTGCACCGAGGTGAAATACAAAATCCACTTTTGGGTTTTCTATATTCATCCATTCGAAGAAATTTTCTCTTTCAATGCGGGCAATGTATTTTTTATGAAGCAGGTTTAATTCTTTATCATCACGATCGAATTCATCAACCAATAATAAGTTTTCAAAACCCAGTTCGTTTAAGTATCCTACAAGACAACTGGCAATAAAGCCAGCTGCTCCAGTAACAACAATGGTTGCATCTTTATTCATTCACAGATTTATATTGATGATAAAGCTTGTTCATTTTCCTGTCCCTTCAATAAAACAGTTATTGCATTATCATATTTATTTTTCCATTCACCAATACTTCCCCAATTCTCATTTTCAATCATAATATCATTAGCCGCAATTTTACCTAATTCAGAAAATACGATTTGTTGTCTTTGCTTCACCATAAAATCAATAAAAAGATCCTGCATGTTTTGTTTAACGGATACCACAATCCTTCCCTGTGATTCGCCAAACCAGTATGCATCTTTTCTTATTTCAAGTTCCTGGTCGGCTATTTCAAAACCAAGATTCCTGTTAAAGGCACTTTCTACAAGACAAACAAACAAACCTCCTTCACTTATATCATGGGCAGATGCAATCAATCTTCTTTTAATTAATGAAGACACACAATGTTGTACAATAAATTCTTCATCCAAATCAAAATAAGGTGCAGGAGAAAATTCTTCACCTACAATTTTATGTAAGTATTCAGATGAATTGATATCATTGCGGCTTTCTCCAATTAAATAAATAATATCACCCACCTCTTTAAAGTCCATGGTCATTTTATCATTCACACTATTCAACAAGCCAACCATTCCAATTGTTGGTGTTGGATAAACAGGACCATCAGGAGATTGGTTATAAAAACTAACATTACCACCTGTTACCGGGGTATCAAATTTTATACAAGCTTCTCCCATTCCTTTTATTGAATTTACAAACTGGTAATAAACTTCAGGATCGTAAGGATTGCCAAAGTTGAGGCAATTTGTTACGCCCAATGGTTCACCACCGCTGCAAATGATATTGCGTGCAGCTTCTGCCACAGCGATCATCGCCCCAACATAAGGATCTGCATATACATAACGGCTGTTACAATCGGTTGTAAGTGCCAAGGCTTTATTGGTTGGTTTTGCAATTACAACTGCAGCATCACTTGGTGCATTGGTACTCGTGTTTCCAGCACCTACCATGCTATCGTATTGTTCATAAACCCAACGCTTACTCGCAATATTGGGAAGCTGAATCAATTTTTCTGCAATATTTTTCAGGTCAGTGGGAACAGCAACTGCACCTGCATCAAATGCATTTATCTTTTCCAGGTATGCTGGTTTTTTGTATGCCCTTTCATATTGTGGAGCACCGCCGCCCAATACAAGTTCTGCAGCAGGTAATACCGCTTCCAATGTATCTCCCATGTAAAAATTAAGCATTCCATCATCAGTCACTTCACCAATATGACTGCAGGGCAGATCCCATTTATCAAATACTTTAAGTACAGCTTCTTCTTTTCCTTTTTGTACAACTATGAGCATACGTTCCTGGCTTTCGCTCAATAACAATTCCCAGGCTTTCATATCTTTTTGCCTTGTAGGTACTTTATCAAGTTGAATCTTCATTCCTGCATTTCCTTTTGCACTCATTTCCGCAGTAGAGCAAATGATACCCGCTGCTCCCATATCCTGCATGCCAACTACGGCGCCTGTTTGAATAACTTCAAGACAAGCTTCCAATAATTTCTTTTCCTGGAAAGGATCTCCAACCTGTACGGCAGGAAGATCTTCAGCACTATCGGCTGTAATTTCAGCACTGGCAAAAGAAGCACCGCCAATACCATCTTTACCTGTAGCACTACCAACAAAGAAAACGGGATTACCTGTTCCTTCTGCAGTAGCAGAGATCGTTTCACCATTTTTTAAAATACCAACACTCATTGCATTTACTAACGGGTTGGTATGATAGCAATTTTCAAAATATATTTCACCACCAACAGTGGGAACACCAAAGCAATTTCCATAGTGCCCAATACCATGTACTACACCAGCAAGAAGATGTTGTGTTTTAGGATCATTTAAATTTCCAAAGCGAAGTGAATTTAAAGAAGCAATGGGCCTGGCTCCCATTGTAAAGATATCGCGGTTAATACCACCCACACCCGTAGCCGCTCCCTGGAAAGGTTCAATGGCAGAAGGATGATTGTGGGATTCAATTTTAAATACAACACCGTAACCATCGCCAATATCCATAAGGCCAGCATTTTCTTCACCTGCTTTTACAAGCATTCTTTTCCCATCTCTTGGCAAAGTTTTTAACCACTTAATAGAATTTTTGTAACTGCAATGTTCGCTCCACATACCGCTAAATGCACAGAGTTCAGTAAAATTAGGGGTGCGGCCAAGCTTTTGTTTTATTAATTCAAATTCTTCTTCTGTAATTCTTAGTTGAGCTGCGGTTGCGGCGGTTATTTCCATGATTGCTGTTAAAGAAAGTTATAAAGCGCAAAGTTACTGACTGCGTATCTTTATACCGACGATTAAAAGCAAATATTTTAACTAACTTCCCACATATAAAAATTTACAAGGTTGTATTACTTGTTATTTACACTTTACCTGGTTATTGCTGTTTATTTAATTCCCCGCATCCCATTTATAAAAAAAACGGGATTGACGCCTATAATAATTATATCCCTTTTTTTACTTAAGGTCATTGCAGGACTTGCAATTGGATGGATGTCGCAAAAATATTATCCCGGTAACGATTATTGGGCCCTGGATAAAGATGGATTGGTTGAATATAAACTTATGATGTCCCATCCTCGTGAATTTCTCACCAATATTTTTATATCTCCTTATAAAAACGGGTACACAGGCTTTTTTAATTCGATAGGTTCTTATTGGAATGACCTGAGGTATAATATCATTTTAAAACTAATTGCCTTTTGTGATATTTTCAGCAGGGGTAATTATTATATAAACAGCTTATTCTTTAATTTCTTTGGATTTATTGGTCTTGTTGCATTGTTCCATGTTTTCGATGATATTTATAAAAATAAAAAATGGATAATAATAACAGGCTGCTTTTTATTACCCTCAACACTTTATTTTTCTTCCGGCATACATAAGGACCTTATTGTACTCACAATGCTTGGAATTTTTTGTTATGCATTGTATTTTTCATTCACACAAAAATTCACCTTAAATCGATCGATCATCATTTTTATTTCGTTCGTAGTATTACTGTTTATGAGAAATTTTGTGGCAGTTGCTTTGATCCCTGTTAGTATTGCGTATATATTATGTATTAAAAAAAGATTTGGACCATTTCCAACATTTATTTCTATTTATGCTTTGATCTTTTTAGTACTATTGTTTTTGCAATATCTGGTTCCTTCCTTTCAACCCTTAAAGATCATTACACAAAAGCAAACTGATTTTTTAAACCTTCCGACAGCTGCAACACAATTAAAGACAAATGTGCTTGAACCTGGCCTAAAGAGTTTTGTAAAAAACATACCCCAGGCAATTGAACATGGTTTTTTACGGCCATACTTATGGGATACAAAAGGAAATTTCATATTTCCCTTTGCACTTGAATTGTTGTTTTATGAATTGCTGTTCCTTTTTGTCCTTTTTAAAAATCGTTTCAAGCCCACTTTATTAAACCCGTTTATAATATTTTCAATATTTTTTGCAGTATCGATGCTAATACTAACAGGCCTTATTATTCCAAATACGGGTTCTATTGTAAGGTATAAAAGCATTTATTTACCCTTTCTCATTACTCCACTTCTTTGCGCTTTTTCCTGTAAAAAGACCAATTCTAATATACATTAAATTTTAAAATATATAAATTATTACACAATATTTTGTCGTTTTACACGATTATTGTAAAAAATAATTTGCATTTTAGAATAAAATAATCTTTTTTTGCGTCTTAAATTATAAAATATGACATCATTGCGCTTTAAAGCCATTGACAACCTCAGGGGCAATTCTAAAACTGATGTGAAGACATCGACCAGGATCACCGACATTTTTAATGAGAATGTATTTACACTTAAAACTGCCCGCCATTATTTAAGTGACGATGCTTATAAAAGCCTGCAGGGTTCTACCCAGGCTGGCAAAAAAATTGAAAGGCAGATGGGTAATTATATTGCCAGTGGTTTAAGAACATGGGCCGAAGAAAGGGGTGTTACCCATTTTACCCATTGGTTTCAGCCGCTTACGGGTTTATCTGCTGAAAAGCATGATTCTTTTTTTACGCTAAAAGGTGATGGAACTCCCATTGAAGAATTTGACGGAGGCGCTTTGATACAACAGGAACCAGATGCTTCTTCATTTCCCAGTGGAGGATTGCGGGCAACTTTTGAAGCCAGGGGTTATACTGCCTGGGATCCTTCTTCACCTCCATTTGTTATGGAGATTGGCCAGGGAAGAACACTTTGCATTCCTACTATTTTCGTTTCTTATACAGGTGAATCACTAGATACAAAAACACCTTTATTAAAAGCGCTCGTAGCACTTGATAAAGCGGCTGTTGATGTATGCCAGTATTTTGATAAAAATATTTCTAAGGTAAATGCGACGCTTGGATGGGAACAGGAATATTTTGTTGTAGATGCAGGGCTTGCCAATGCAAGGCCCGATCTTTTATTGACAGGCAGAACAGTTTTTGGCCACGCTCCTGCAAAAGGACAACAGTTAGATGATCATTATTTTGGGGCCATACCGGAACGTGTGTACGCTTTTATGCGGGATTTTGAGCAAGAATCCTATCGTCTTGGTATTCCGTTACGTACACGCCACAACGAAGTTGCACCAGCACAGTTTGAGTGCGCTCCTATTTTTGAAGAGACTAACCTGGCTGTTGATCATAATACACTACTCATGGATATTATGAGTCGTGTGGCAAAACGCCATAATCTTGCTGTATTGTTGCATGAAAAACCTTTTGCAGGTATCAATGGAAGCGGGAAGCACAATAACTGGAGCATGTCAACTGATACAGGCGTAAACCTGTTGGCTCCAGGTAAAACACCAAAGACCAACCTGATGTTCCTTGCTTTTTTTGTAAATACGATCAAGGCAGTTCATGATTATGCAGAATTGATCAGGGCATCTATCGCAAGTGCAGGTAACGATCACCGTTTGGGAGCCAATGAAGCGCCCCCTGCGATCATTTCTATATTCATTGGTAAATATTTAACGGATGTACTTAACCAGGTAGAAAAACGTGTGGGTGGAAAATTTGATGAACAGGATGAAGCCATTTTAAAATTAGATATACATAAAAGTATTCCTGAGCTAATGCTTGATAATACGGATCGTAACCGTACTTCTCCATTTGCATTTACAGGAAATAAATTT
This sequence comes from Ferruginibacter sp., assembly GCA_039934735.1. Taxonomy (GTDB): domain Bacteria; phylum Bacteroidota; class Bacteroidia; order Chitinophagales; family Chitinophagaceae; genus Ferruginibacter. The sequence continues at coordinate 12,005 of JBDTLP010000119.1, forward strand.
GAATTCCGTGCTGTGGGTTCTTCTGCTAATTGTGCTACTCCTATGACTGTACTAAATGCGATCATGGCAGAAACACTTAAGAATTTTAAAACAGAAGTGGATGGCCTTATAGAAAAAGGTGAGAAGAAAGAAGTTGCCATCATGCAGGTTATTCAAAAATATATTGTTGATAGCAAAAAAGTTTTATTCGAAGGTGATGGTTATAGCGATGAGTGGGAAAAAGAAGCTGCTAAGAGAGGATTACCAAATGTAAAAACTACACCATTGGCACTTGATGCTTATGGTACAGAAAAATCTAAAAAAATATTTTCTGATAATAAAATTTACAACCACCTCGAATTAGAAGCAAGGCACGAGATCATGCTGGAAGAATATGTAAAGAAAGTTCAGATTGAAGCAAGGGTAATGGGTGACCTGGCTACTACATTAATACTTCCTTCTGCTTTAAAATACCAGAATATTTTATTGGAAAATATTAAAGGTTTGAAAGAAGCAGGTTTACCGGAAACTTCTTATGCTGGTCAGAAAGCAATTCTTATTCAATTATCTGAACACATTAATGCAATAAGCACAAATGTTGAGAAGATGATCGAAGCAAGAAAAAAAGCAAATGAGATCACTAATACCAGAGCGAAAGCAATTGCTTATTGTGATGATGTAAAAGCAAATTATTTTGACCTGATCAGGTATCATGCAGATAAATTGGAACTGATGGTAGATGATAGTTTGTGGTTGCTTCCAAAATACCGTGAAATATTATTTTTAAGATAACTTTCTTTGTTTTATAAAAATCCCTGCTTATAGCAGGGATTTTTTTTGCCACTGATTCACTGATTTTGAAAGTGGTCGGTGAGACACCGACTACGGAATTCTGCTGCGGTTGCTGTCCCCACCATAAGTGTTCGGAAGTTTTTTATCTACCCCAATGATTGGAACGCGGATGAC
>JBDTLP010000120.1:0-12935 GCA_039934735.1 Ferruginibacter sp.
ATAAATTCAAAATTACTCTCCCTATATCCTGAGGGATGATATTTATTTTTTCAATTGATTTATCAAAGTCAGTTTTTATGGTTGCATTGAATGATTTGTCCTTTGCTCTCAGCCCATGATAACAAAGTCGTATGTACTCATCCGTTAGTACATTGATATCTGTAAGTTGTTTTTGTCCTGTACTAGATTGTGAATGTTGCAGCATTCCTTTTACAATTGCATCTGCACGTTTGCCATGATGATTTATTTTTTCAAGATTTTGAATGATATCATAGACGATTGCTTTTACTTCTTCTGTATTTCCTTTTTCAGCTTCATCAAGCATTTCCTTCATCAACTCAACGCTTACTTCAGAAAAATTATTGACGAAGTTCAACGGGTTTTGAATTTCATGTGCAATACCTGCAGTCAGTTCTCCCAATGAAGCCATCTTTTCAGATTGTACCAATTGTTTTTGTGCAGCCTGTAAGTTGGTCAATGCATCTTCTGCCCTTTTCTTTTCTGTTTGTAATTTGATAAGATCTTCTTCGGCTTGTATGGCATGAGCTTCTGCAACCTGCAGGTCATTGAAACGGGTGAAAGTCAGATTGAACACGCCAGCAAATCTTTCAAGTAATAATATTGTTTCTACTGGCTGATCATCGGGAGATGCCATACCAATAAATCCTTTACTAAAATAAGCCAGATGCTGCAACCTTCTTTTTTGTGAAAGCCCGCCTTTGAATGGAACGTTAATGCTTTCAAGGTATTTAAAATATTCCTGCAATTCCGCTCCCTGCATATCGATCGTTAAAGATTTTATATCCTGGTTCCATCCATCGAACATTTTCCTGAATGTAGGATTGTCATTGAGGTTTGTCTGGAATGCCGAGCTTATTTTCGAACCATCTTCATCTGTTATCCAAAAATCGGTGTAGCCGTTTTTATCTTCAATGATGGCGATGTATAAACGATTGGGTGCAATGCCAAGATGGATGAGTTGTTTGAAAAGTACGGCAGCTGTTTCTGCAAGCTCATCAGATTTTTGCATGGCAAGGGTTCGGCTACGCACTCTTTCCAAAGCAACTTCTATTTGTGATTCTTTTGCCTGAGCTTCTACTTTTTGCAAATCAAGGAAACGAGTGTAAGTGCCATCAAATACAGCAGCAAATCGTTCCAGTGTTTTAACTGTATCTGCGGGTAATGGTAAGAGTGATGAAAGGGAAAGATGTCCTTTAGAGAAGAAAGCAATGCTAACAACCCTGCGGTCACCAGCATCTTTACTACTAATCGGGGTTCCTGTCATTTTATTGCGGTAACTAAGCCATCCTTCCAATGCTTTTCCTGTTAGGTCAACGATTAAAGATTTTGCATGTGCTCTCCATGCGGTAACCGCAGGATTTAGTAAGGTAGGCTCATTCATACTTCCATAAGCAGGACTATCAATCTGCTCTCCACCCCCTTTCCAGTCTGTTGCACGAAATTCCATTTCGTTTTTCGCTTCGTTGTAAATACCAATTGTTATTTGTATAAGTTCCTGTTGTTCTAATTTTTTAAATTCCTGGAACAGTAAAGCTGCAGTTCCCGATAATTCATCGCTTCGTTGCATGGCCATTGTTCTTGAACGCACTTTTTCCAATGCAGCTTCTATTTGTGCCTCCCGTGCCTGTGCTTCTGCTTTTTGCAAATCAAGGAAACGTGTATAGGTACGTTCAAATTCATTTGCAATTCGACCGAGTATTTTTTTCTCATCTTCTTTTAAATCATTTTCGGCCAATACACCAAAGCAACCATACTTCATAAACGCTTCTACATAATATAATCCCTTACTAAAATGTTCGGGTCTTAATGTTTCAACGCCATCGATCAATTCCTGCCATGCAGCAAAATAATTTTTCACTCCTTCGGGTGGCACTGCATATGAAACAACTTGTTCATTGCCTTTCCAATCAATCAAACATTGTTTTGTTGCAGGTTCATTTCTATCGAGTGGATAATTGATTGCTTTATTTTTAAAAATGGGTACATCATTATTACGTTCTTCCCAGATAGCCCAGAATATGTGTTTGTCTTTTTCTTCATCCGGCAACCATAAAAAAGAAAATGCCGAATTAATACCAAGCAATTGAACCTGCTCATGAAAAACACGTAAGGTATCATCCAACTCTTTTGAATGTTGCATGATCATGCTTTGTGTACGGGTGCGTTCCAATGCTGCTTCAATCTTTGCTTCTCTTGCCTGTGCTTCTGCTTTCTGAAGATCGAGATAACGCCTGTAAGTTTGACCAAAAACACCAGAAAATCGTTTGAATATTTTTGTTGCTTCTATTGATAATTTCTCAAGTGTAAATGCAAAAAGAAAGCCTTCAGGAAAATTAAATATGCTGAAAATTAATCCTGGCGGCAAAGACTGTATATCATATTTCAGCGGATATTTTGGGTTATTGTTGATGTAGGTAAAATATTCTTCTAAATCACTGTCTTTAAGATCATACACGTAAGTTTCTTGTTTTTTCTTCCAGCCCAAATAAGCGCCTTGTAACATAGGATGCATGGACATATCCATATAACCAGAAAAAAACTTAACATTTCCATTGGGGTCACGCTTTGCAGTCCATACCTCCATTTTTCTTTCTTCGTGTATAATTCCAATACCACATCGAAAAGTATCTATTCCAAGTTTAATAAATTCTTCGAATAAAGTGGCTACGGTATCACCAACATCTTCACTATTATGCATTGCCATCGTTTTACTTCTCACTCTTTCCAATGCTGCTTCAATAGTTGCTTCTCTTGCCTGTGCTTCTGCTTTTTGTAAGTCAAGAAAACGGGTATAGGTTTGCTCGAATACTTTTCCAAAACGCATCAATATTTTATTCTCTTCATCTGAATAAGAAATGCCGGAAAAGTTTTCCATGTAAAGAGAAACATGATCAAACAATACGGTAGATATTGCAAGGCCAGGACAGCTTAAATAAAAATCCATTGATGCCTGTGATAGCCCGGGAACATATGATAAAAGTTCACTGTAAAATTTATTTTTCTCTTCATAATTTAAATTGGTAGCAAAGAAGTCTGCGCCATTTTCTTTTGCTTCATTAAATTGATTTGCCCAAACAGACTCAAAATATGGATGCGTTATCTTAGAAGGAATGTCGTGCTCATCAGCGATCCAAAAATGCCAATCAGCTTTTGCTTCATAGTCAACAACAAAACCGGCATGATCAAGATTAATTTCTAAAAGGTTAAGTTGCTGGTAAACAATTTTTATTACTTCTGTAAGTTCTTGACTTTTTTGCATGCCCATAGAACGGCTGCGCACTTTTTCCAAAGCTGCTTCGATCTTTGCTTCTCTAACTTGTGCTTCTGCTTTTTGCAGATCGAGAAAACGGGTATAAGTTTGTTCAAATGTTTTTGCAAAACGTTTACTAAGTTCAGCTAATGCTACATTTGGTTCTTTAGTAATTAACAACAGGTATCCAAGGTTAAAAAATCCTGCATAATAACATTGCTGTTTCGGCATTGATAAACCTGCTTCTTCCAATTGATCGATCGCATTAGCTACTGAAGGGATTGTTCTTAAAAAAGCATAATGCTTTTCCAATGCTTTTCCATTCCATATTTTTTCGTGTGATGATGCTCCCGCTTGTTTTGATTTGTATATTTCTTTATGCGTTGGTTCTTTTTTGTGGGGAATCATCATAGGAGGTAACAGGCTACCGGTATCTGCTCCCATCCATGCTTCAACCATATCATTTTTCTGCCAGATAAAAAATCCGCAACTCCAGGTATCGAAACCAAGCGCTTTTATTTGCTGAAATAAAACAGCGGATGTTTCTGCCAGTTCGTTTGAATTCTGCATGGCCATTGTTCTTGCACGCACTCTTTCCAATGCCAGTTGAATTTGAGCTTCCCGCGTTTGTGCTTCTGCCAATGAAATATCCGCATAACGTTGATAAGAAAGATTGAAAACATTCCTGAATCTTTTTAATACTTCAAGTCTTTCTTCCCCGATGGGGCTGAAAGCAGAAATTCCAATTGACCCAACAGCAATGGAATAAAAATAGTAGCAGAGTGTATTTGTTTTTTCTACCCTCGGGTCATCATATTCTCCATTATCTTTTCTGAATTTTTTCCAGTCATCTAATTTTTTCCCGGAATATATATACTCGATAAATGCATCATCAGCGCTCCTGGATTCATTTACCAGTGTTGCAATAGAAGGATAGATGTCGTAACGAACATTCGCAATAACGGCTCCGGCAAAATCTGAATAGTCATAATTAAGGAATGACTCTTTATCATCATCATGTATGTTTATCATGGCGTTCCGAAGTTCCGTAAAACCCAGGGCTTCCAGTTCTTCAAAAAGTACTTTACATATATCCAAAAGGTCTGCAGGTTTGTGCATGGCCATCGCAACTGCACGTACCCGTTCCAGTGCTGTTTCAATTCTTGCTTCTTTGGCTTGAGCTTCTGCTTTTTCAATGTCAAGAAAACGCCGATAGGCCATTTCAAACACGTTCAGAAAGCGTTTGAATAAATTCAATTCATTTTCGTTCAACGCAATATAAGTGGAGATACCTAATGCCACCGGTCCCAATGAGAACCAATAATAATTAACTGAAGAGGCCGTTTCTAAAAATGTATCAATAAAAACATTCGTTCCTTTCTGATAATTGAGCCATTCCTTTACTTTCTCTTCACCATCAATTAAGGTTACAGAAACTTCTCCTTTGCCCTTATTCATTTTTTCTGCAAATGCCCGGGCAATTTCATGATTGGTATAATTAGTTTCTGTAATAAATGTTTTATCATGTTTTGTATAATACTCATAGTTCATATAAGAACCTTTCTCTTTATAGAAAATGGCGGTTTGTACATTGCGTATCTCTTTCACATTGAGTATTTGCAGCTGTTGAGAGATGGCATGGCACACTGACATCATATCATCACGGTTATTCATTCCCATCGCAACTGTACGCACTCTTTCTAATGATGCTTCAATTTCCAGGTCACGGTTTTGTGTTTCTACAGCTTTCCTTTTTTGTTCGAGTTCTTCAATGGTTTCTTCTAATAATATGGCAGTAGTGCGTTTAACCTTTTCCGTCCGGTCAAGTTTGAATTCGGAAATGGATAGGTCACTGTCTGTAGATTTTGCGGCTTTAGCAAGCATTGCTTTTTCTTCGGCAGTTAATTTTTCATCCTGCTGAATAAAGTCTAATATCTTTTGTAGATGCTGGTTCATTGTGTGATTGTCTGAACAGTGATTTGTGTGATTAAATGATCGGTATTATTTATTTTCTTTACTGATTGATCTATTTTCACAGGTTCTCCACTTCCTTCCAGGGAAGGATGCTCATCCTGTCATTTACATTTTCATTTGTATTGCCACCGTGTATTAAAATTGCATTCGCTTTCGGCTGGTATTTTTGCCAGAAATGTAATCCACGAAGCATACCACTATTCAATTTTAGGGACGCTTTTATTTCAATTGCTACCAGCTCTCCATCTCTTTCCATAACCAGGTCCACTTCGTTTCCTGTATTATCCCTGAAATAATACATGCTTTCGTGTATGCCGGCATTAAAATTATTTTTTCTTATTTCAGTAATGACCCAGTTTTCAAACAGGCTTCCATAAGCATTATTTTTTTGTAAGGCTGATACGCTTTTTATTCCCAATAAGTAACACAATAAACCAGTGTCGTAAAAATAAAGTTTGGGGCTTTTTACAATACGCTTGTTCATATTGTTATGCCATGGTTGTAGCAAATAAATGATATAGCTATTTTCTAATAAACCCAACCATGCCAGGATTGTTTTGGTATCAACGCCGGTTTGTTTTGCCAGTTCATCACGGTTTACTATTTGTCCGGCATAATTTGCGCATAGATAAATAAACCGGGTAAATGCTGCAAGATTAGAAATGTTTCGCAACAGCCTTACATCCCGTTGCACATAGGTTTGCACATAATTTTTGATCCATGTACCGGCAATTAGATTTTCATTCCATATTTCCGGGTATCCTCCGGTTAGTATTAATTTATTAATATCGTTGGGTTTCCATTTTGTATTTTTTAATTCGGCATAACTAAACGGTAGCAACGACAGGTAACCGGCTCTTCCTGCCAATGATTGCGAAACCTGTTTCTGTAATAAAAAATTATTAGAACCAGTAAGTATGTATTGCCCTCTTGTGCGATTGTTGTCTAATATTTCCTGCAGGTAACGGAATATATCCGGCACTCTTTGTACTTCGTCAAAAATGGCCCCGGTTTTATATTGTTGTAAAAATGCCTCGGGATTTAATTCAGCCTCATGTTGCACAGATGGGTTTTCGAAATTTACGTAGGGTTTGCCTTTAAACAATTGTTTGCTTAAGGTGGTTTTACCACTTTGTCTGGGGCCTGTAATGCATAGTGCCCTGAACTGTGTAAGGCTGTGTTTTGCTTCCTGGAGAATCCGGCGGTTTATCATACCAATTCCATTTTTGTAAAAATAAGTAAAATCTGGAATTCAATTCCATATTTGTAAAAAATTACAAATCTGGAATCCGGGGCTGACCTGATATCAATAAAATAATCAGTTTCCAATAACAACATCTCTCTCTTTCAATGCTACACAACAAGTTGTCAAATTATGCATTTCAAGGTTTCCATTAAAAATTCTTCCCAGTTCTGCATTGGAAAACATGCCCACCATTGGTACATTCCAGACATTTTTCACGCCTTCAATTTCTTTGCTCATTAAAGGACCTAATGAAACAATGCGGCCTGCACAACTAAACAGCACCAGTGCATCTGCTTCGGGCATTTCATTTTCCTTCATTTGTTGCGCATTGTGAATTACTTTTTCCATCACATCAAAATCAGGAGGAAGCGAGAACCGTACTTTGGAACCTTGCGGAACGGAGCCGCTGCAATAAAATGATCTGTCATTCCAATCGATCAAAAGTCCCGGACGCATTACTGCATCACCATTTGCCCGCTGCAATTGTAAAGGAAAGCTGGTAGCCAGTTCCATCAATAAGCCTTGATTGATCGGCGTAAGATTTTCAATACCTCCATATTTAGCAGTTATGTCAAGTGCCGGAATATTATCTATCGTATAAACATGATTGCCTTCACTTTTGGTAACTATTTTTTCAGTGCCCACTGCTTTCCATCCGCAGGTAGCCCTTCCCTTTATCTTTATTTTGTCTTCATTTAAAACGAGTGCCAGCAAACCTTGTTTGCTTTCTAATTCGTTGGTAAAAACAAATTGTTCCTTAAAGGTATAATCATCACCAGCCATGCCACCAAAAACAGTTACTTGTTTTCCGATGGCATCTTCAAAGCCAAATAGTAATTCTTCAGCATCCGTTTCAAGGTTACTGCCAGCAACCAGGAATGCCGGGTTTTCAAATTGTTGTTTTGCTTTTTCTGCCAAAGCTTTTGAAATCTCGCGGTAATTTTTTTCCGGGTATGCTGAAAACATGACTGAAAAATAAGCTGGGTTCATGTCAAGTAATAGGATGGCAACAGAAAATGTTTCAGGGTTTTCATCAATAAATTCCCCATTGGTTGTAGCTCCGAAAATAGTAATTCCTGCATCAGTCAATACTGTGCTGATAGCATTACGGTCTTGTTTACTCGAAATAAAAACGATGGCCAATGTTGGCGTGAATGCATCCGCCATACTTTCCTGCAGCGCAATTTTAATTTCTTCTGTCGATTTTCCGTTGATTGATTTAGCTTTCATTGTTTATGATTTAATCATTGGTTTCTGTTTTATTATTCTCATCATATTGCATGCTGCTACTGATGAGGTTTATCAATTCTGTTTTGTCAGGTAAGTACAATTGATATTTACTGATAAACAACTGGCTACTCATGCCATAAGTTGCATATTCCACTAATAATTCGTCTTTGTTTTTTGTGAGGATAATACCAATTGGCGGATTATCAGTTTCAGTATTTTCTTCTTTTGCAAAATAGCCCAGGTATAAGTTCATCTGGCCAATATCATCATGCTGCACTTCGTTTATTTTAAGATCTACCAAAATAAAACAGCGTAATATGCGATGATAAAAAACAAGATCAACACGGTAATGTTTATTGTTAATAGTCATACGGAATTGCCTGCCCACATATGTAAAACCTTTACCGAGTTCGAGAAGGAATTGTTGTAAATTATTACATAAATGATTTTCCAATTCATGTTCAGATGGCAGGCCTTCTTCCGGAATTTTTAAAAATTCAAAAATATATGGATCTCTTACAATATCCGATGCAGATGAAATACTTTGCCCATGTGCTGATAATTTTAAAATGTCTGCTTTGTTTTTACTGAGTGAAAGGCGTTGAAAAAGAGCAGTGTTTTTCTGCCTCATTAATTCTCTAACAGTCCATTTTTCTTTTTGTGTTTGCTTTTCGTAAAAATTTCTTTCCAGGGGATCGTCTATTTTTAATATTTCTACAACATGGCTCCAACTCAATTGGTGCGACAGCGTCGCACCAATTGGATATGCGAGGTAAAATTGCCTGAAACGCTTAACATTACTGATACTGAAACCTTTTCCATGCATTCTTGAAAGATCTTTAGCCAGATTACTAATTAATGCCTTGCCATATTTTGCCCTTACGTTTCCTTTCTGCTCAAATTCAATAATATATTGTCCAATCTGCCAATAGGTTTCCAACAATTGAACATTTACTGACTGAATAGCTACCCGCTGCCCATGAGAATAGCTTACAGAGATCTTATCAATCAGCATTTGATAATCTGAAGGCTTTGATAAATTACCTGTTGTAGCCTTTTCTTTCATGTGTGCTTTATTTTTGTTAATGGTTGCTGTCTTCACCAACCACTTTTTCATTCTATCATTCGCTGAAGACAGCAACCAATAAATTTATTTTTCTTTCAATACCACCAAACAGCATGTATTATTATGATACTCATTTTTACCGGTTTTTGATTTTCCATATTCGCCATAGGAAAAAAAGCCTGCCATGGGCGCATCCCAAATTTTTTGCACCTGCTCTATCTCCTCTTTCATTACCATCCCAAACGATAAATATCTGCTCACGCATGAAAACATGATCAAGGCATCGGCTTGCTGCTGTGCATTGTCCTTAATGCCCTTACATTCTTCAACGACTGTTTCGATGGAATCAAAATCTGGTGGCAGCGAAAACTTGATTTTTGACCCTTGAGGCACATTTCCGGAACAAATAAGTGAACGGTCTTTACTATTGGCAAACATGGCAGTACGTATTACCGGGTCTGCATTTTCCCGTTCCAATTGCAAGGGATAATACCACGAACTTAGAAATGTTACAATTTCCTTATTGTCTTCCATCTTTATCTCAACACCAAGGTAATTCATCAACATATCCAATGCTGGTTTATCGTCTATGGTATACACAATATTACCTTCACTTTTAGTAACTGTTTTTGTGGTGCCAATAGCTTTCCAGCCACAAGTAGCTATACCTCTAACATCTATTTTATCTTCATCAATAATGAGTGCTACAAGTGCGCAGTCTTTACTTTTTCTGTTGGTAAAAACAAATGTTGATTCAAGTGCCAGATCATCTCCTGCCTTACCTCCAAATACAGTTACTTCCCTGTCTTCAGACGAGGGATGTTTTTTTGAGCCTTGTATGATGCCTTCAACAATTGGTTCACCATCTAAAGACACTCCACTGTTTGCTATAATAAATGCAGGGTTCGTAAATGTTTCTTTTCCGGTAACAGCTATTTTGTTTGCGTCTTCTCTTACGTTGTCCGGACTTGTTTCAAGAAATGCTATTTTAAAATAAGCGGGATTTATGTCGAGCAATAACATGACAATGCTGCCTGCTTCTATTTCACCATCAATAAATTCACCTGCGGTGGTAGCACCAAATAGCTGAATGTCTTTTTCGTCAAGTAATTGGGAAATAGCTTCTCTGTCCTGTTTAACTGATATGAATACAATGGCCAACGTTGGTTTGAATCCATCATCCATAGTTTTCTCCAGTGCGGCTTTAATTTCTTCGGTTGATTTTCCTTTTATTGATTTTGCTTTCATGTTTTTTTTGTCCGGTTGTGACGCAAATAAAGAAACAATTAATTCTATCCTGGTTCCCTCAAATATTGGCTTGGTGAGCTTTCCGAAAAATCGGTACAGCCATTCCAACCACCGTTACTAAACTTAAATTGCCCATGTGAATTTTCATTTAATTGCTTTTTCTTCCATTTTTATATTTATCGATATACTAAAACATTTTATTACAAAATGGATTGATGTTATTCTCTTTTATGGTCTTTTTCTAAATGTTCTTTCAACAGATCCCTTCCATAGTCATTGCCATTGGGTGTACGCACTACGGTGTGAATGTGCGACTTTACAGGCCCTGGCTTAGGCTTCGATTTATCGTATAGAAATACCGGCGTCTGGTGGTCAAACTCAATCATAACTACCGGACTGTGTATTCGATAATAAAAAGGGCTTTCAAGGTCATCGCTTTGTACCCAGGTAAAATGCGTTTCATTTAAATGAAGCTTTACGTCGTCCATTTTTATTTTTGCCTGGTCGTCTCTTATATTGTTTACATATTCTGCGATCAGATCCAATAATGCATCTTTTTGCGCCGCTGATAATTTGCTGGCAGCGATACCGGTTGTAGCTATTATTTCATTGTCTCTGAATGCTTCGCTTCTATTTAAATCGCCGTCTTTTTTATTCCATAATCTGGCTTCTTTCTTTTGTAAGCTATCAAGTGATTTGTAAAAATCCAATCCCTTTTTTTCTTCTTTTTCAAAAGTTCTCAAACCTTTATTTTCACCACTGTCTATCAATGTTGGTTCAGAACCCATAAAAGTCGGCGTCATAACAACCTGATCACCCATTATAAAATAGTTTATGACGAGATGATGGCCTTCCATTTGCCAGCCCCATGGCTGTGTATCAGAAGGTGTTCCAAAGAAAGTAAACCAATATTTCTCCCATCCTAAAAATTGATTACCAGGTACCAGGGTTGCCAGGTAACCCTCCATCGTCATTATGTCTTTAGCCTTTTGTAATCCTCTGGCACTTAAACTTTCTTTTAAAAAAGCAAAAACAAGTTTTTTTTGCGGGCCGGTCATATCTTCTAAACATATTCCAGCTCTTTTCCATCGCTCAATATTATGCCACCTGCGCCATTCGTTTGATTCAATAGGGAAAATGAATTTTTCTTTTTCTTCCTTACTAAGTGTTTCCAGAAAAGCTGCTACTGCATTTTTTATTGGCAAAGTGGAGCTGCCTGTTTTTTGTATGGGGAATAAGTTTTTTATAGCCGTACCGTTAGTTGTGATGCCCACAAAGGGTTTTGCAAATTCTATTTTTTCTTCAGGAGAATCCGGTTCTGTAAAAAGCATTTTTGTTGCTTTCACTTTGCCTTGTAAGCCATCCACATAGCCCCAGCTTTCAATCCTGTCGGAAGTTTGATCTTTTTGCAGAACGAAATTCCGCATGATGTCATAATTGTCCTGATTTATTGCATATAAGTAACCAACGGTTTTCCCAACTATGGAATCATTGAAAGAAATGGTTTGTTGATAAAGCCCTTCATTGTTAAGTGTATTAGGGAAGATGGAAATCTGTTCTGTACCCTGTTTATAAGGCAGCGTAAACCATACAATCGCTATTGTATCGGGTTTTGCAAATTCCGTTATTTTAAGTTTAAAGGTTACAGGATGATCATTGTTGATAGCGGTTTGCCGGGCGATTACATTGTTACAAAGCAACAATAAAAGCAAGGCAAGAAATGTTTGTTTCATAATTCAATTTGTTTTATTTTTCTTTTAATGCTACCCAACTCACCGTTGTGCCATGGAATTCACATTGGCTATCGTCCAATTTTCCAAATTCACCCAATGAGAAAAATCCGATCATCGGTATATCCCAGGTTGCAGCCAAACCCTCTATTTCTGTTGAGATCATTGGTCCGAATGAACCCAGTCTTGCCACACATGAAAAAACGATCAGTGCATCCGCGTCCTGCATTTCTTTTTCTTTTGCTATTGTTGTACTTCTGACAACCGTTTCGATTACATCAAAATCCGGCGGCAATGAGAAACGAAAACTTTCACCCTCTTTCACTTGTCCGCCTATCATCACTGATTGATCGGCTGTGTTCCAGAGCAAAACAGGTTTCATTAAAGGGCTTCCTGATGCTCTTTGAAACTGCAAAGGAAAACCCGCATCTAAAGGAACCAGGTTTTCAACATCTGTGTTGAAATTTATTCCATCACCTAAAAATTTTCTGATCACATTCATCGCGGGTTCATCGTCAATAGTATAGATCCATGATCCGTCACTCTTTGTAATTTTTTTTGCTGTACCTGCAGGCTTCCATCCTGAAACAGCAAGTCCGTTTATGGTGATTTTATCCTGATCAATTATTAATGCAAGCAGTCCGCCGCTGCTCGATGAATGATTTGTAAATACAATACCCGAAAAATCAGCTGGATTGCCAGCTACGCCCCCCATCACCGTAACTTCATTTCCGGCTGTTTCCATGAGTCCTTTGATCACATCTTCTCCAGACACCCTTGCATCGGAAGAGGAGATGATGAAGCCAGGATTTGCGAATGCATCAACGCCTGCTTCGCCAACCTGCCGTGCCGAGTCATATGGAGTGAGATTGTAATCATGTAATACGATCCTAAAATAATCTTTTGAAATATCCAGCAATAGCACAACGATATCATCTTCTTCAAGACCTTCCTCTGTAAATTTTTGTGATGTACTGACGCCAAAAATGGCAATTCCTTCTTTATCTAGTATGGCACAGATAGGTGCGGCATTTTCTATACTGCTGATTAAGACTATTGCCAATGTTGGCTTGTAATCGTCGGCTATGCTTTGCCGTAAGACTTCCTCTATTTCATTTGTTGTATTTCCCTTGATTGTTTTTGCGTTCATGAATGCTTGTTTTTTAATGC
>JBDTLP010000121.1:0-12929 GCA_039934735.1 Ferruginibacter sp.
ATAACTTTTGATACAGGATCATAATTATTAAGGCCCGAAGGATCTAATGATGCAGATCGAATACTTGGGCCACCAGAAGTATAATTTGGAGCACCACTTCCCGTAGAAGGATCGCCTACACCAGTGAGTGGATTAAGCGGATCTCCATAGTAATTATGCATTTCATTAATTGTATTGCTTGTTAAATTGAATGATGCCTGCAATCCAAACCCGCCATAAAAACTACCACCTGCTCCAGTAAAAAAAATAATCCCGGGGTCAATAGAACCGTTGATATTCTGTGCTACAATAAAATCACTGGGACCATTTGTGATCAGGTAATTCTGTCGTGGATATTCAATCACAAAAGCTGGATTTGTAGCATCAGAAAAAGTTCCCGTCACCTGGTAAATACCATCGAGGGCATTTAATGGTATTGCACAAACCAATGTTGCTGTGGGAATTGTTAACGTGCTTCCGCTAACAGGAGTAGTTGCAGGAGCTGCAGTTGCTGTGCTATTATTATCCCAAATAACTACCGTCACTGTTGGAATAGCATCGCAATGAGTTATCGATGTGGCATAACTTCCATTTGTGATAGATGCATACGTGAAGTATTGTCCCTCATGGATCAAAGCAGTTCCACTTTGTAATGGTTGGCCCGAACAATCATTGACGGTACCAGAAACATTCAGTACACTTTGTGCCTGCTGTTGTGATGAAAAGCTGACCGTAACCGTTAGTGTTGAAGCTGTATTAAATGAGCCGATATTCTGCGAGAATAATGGAAGAGGACATGTAGCATTGTTTGCAAGAATTTGCAATTGTATGTCAACGCCTGCGGGTACCATTCCTATAACATTACCAAGTTCATCTGTGATACCATGCGTAGATGCGCTCCATGTATTATTTTGTGGGATCGTCAATGTTACCAGTGTATTTTTCATACTATTTCCATTAGCATCCTGTACATGCATGGTAAGCAGAACGGCATTGTTGGGTATGTCTGCATTCCAAAAAGAAAAATGCGTTGCCAAAAATTCGTAATGATCACTGACTTTAACTGCTATATTTTCTTTTTTCCAAACGCCTTGTTCGTCAAGGCTCCAGGTATCAATATTTGCCGGTGCTTTAGCGGTGAGTGAAGATGGTATTGGTAATTTTATTGTTGCTGGCAGATTTGTAGCAAGCTGCAAGGCTTCGCCTGAGGTTGATTCAATATCTACTGCGATCATCCCGGTTGATTGCAGTGAATAAAGATTATTTGCATCACGCCCCATAAAACTACCGGGAACATTATAAGCAATATCATCGCTTGTTGGATCGATATAGCTTGCAAAAACATTTACCGTTCCGTTGTATGCAGCACCGGTACTTTTATTAACCAAACTGTTTTGCTGAAAATTTATTTCGGTTGCATTTGAAAGTATGATGCTTCCTCCTGAAGAACTACTGATCGTTCCTGAAAGTATTTTTGGAATAAGTTTTATATTGACAAAATTCCTTGTTGCTTCCGCAGAAAAAGAACGGTATCCTTTGAAATAACCAGCTTTAGATACAGTTACAGTAGATATATATTTATCCAGTGTTGCATTGTTGAAATTAAAGAACCCATCTGCATCGCTCATTGTAGAAAGGCCTGCACATTCAATCGTTGCCGATGCAACGGGGGCATTATTTTCATCAATGACTCTTCCACTAACGCCGCCGTTTAACGGCGTAGAAATGGGAATTGGAAATGAATTACCGGGAAAAGAATTGCTGTTATCCGGATTTTTTTTGCAGGAAAATAGTAATACACTGAGCAGGCAAAGCATGTATATGCTGCCATAAACCAATCGTTTTGACATAATGCAGGATGTTGTTAATGTAGCGTGTTTAAAAAAAGTCGTCGTATTTCAATTCATATAGACAATATATCTCAATTATTGCTGCATGCCATTTGTTCTTTATTCCGGGGGCAAAAAATCAGCTTAAAAATCAAATCCCAACCTGTTTTGAATTACCTTTGCGATCATTTAAGAATATGAAAAAAACACATATTATAATACTGGTCGGCATTGCAGCATTAATTGTTGGATTATTGACCTATGCCGTTGATTTTTCTTCCTACGAATCGATCCAGTCGGCAAAAGTAAAAAAAGGCAAATCAGTGACCTTAATCGCAAAACTGGATAAAAGTCAGCCGCTTGTTTATGATGCGATCAACAACCCCAATTACCTTTCCTTTTATGCTGTGGATAGCCTTGGTGGAAGAACAATGGTCATCTATCGCGATAACAAACCAACAGACCTTGAAAGAAGTGAACGCATTGTAATGAAAGGAACCATGAAAGACGATCATTTTGAATGCAAGAGCATTTTATTAAAATGCCCAAGTAAATATAAAGATGATAAACATCAGTTGGAAAAGAATATCAATGAACAAGCAGCAGACAACAACAAGTCCAACTATTAAATTTAAATTCCTCTGATGAAATTTGTAGGCGAACATTTATTTCCCGGTCAGCTTGGTCATTTTTTTGTTATTCTTGGTTTTATTGCTTCACTGCTTGCAACAATTTCATTTTTCAAAGCTTCCAGGGAAACGGATCTTATTGAAAAAAATAACTGGATAAAATCCGGGCGCATATTCTTCTTTATTCAGATTGCAAGTGTGATCGCTGTTTTCTCTACCATCTTCTTCATTTGCTCTCATCACTATTACGAATACATGTATGCCTATAAGCATGCATCCAAAGAACTTGAACCTAAATATTTATTGGCCTGTATCTGGGAAGGACAAGAAGGAAGTTTTTTATTGTGGACCATCTGGCACAGTGTATTGGGTATCTTCATTATGTTCCGTTCAAAAGAATGGCAGGCACCGGTAATGACGGTGATCAGCTTTGCACAATTCTTTTTACTGATGATGATACTAGGGATTTATGTTTTTAATGCACGTATTGGCAACAGTCCTTTTACATTGACAAGAAATGAAATTGCCGGTCCTATTTTTAGTTCACCGGATTATCTTTCCTTTTTAAAAGATGGAATGGGATTGAATGTATTGCTTCGTAATTACTGGATGGTGATCCACCCTCCTATTTTATTTTTAGGATTTGCATCAACGATCGTTCCTTTTGGTTTTGCTTATGCAGGCATACAAACAAAACGTTATGGCGATTGGGTAAAACCGGTACTTCCATGGGCATTGTTCAGCGCCTGTGTATTGGGGGTTGGTATTATGATGGGCGGAAAATGGGCCTATGAATCATTGAATTTTGGTGGCTACTGGGCATGGGATCCTGTTGAGAATGCATCATTGGTTCCTTGGTTGATATTAATTGCAGGTTTACATACAATGGTCATTTACAAAGCAACGGGCCATTCATTAAGAGCAAGCTATCTTTTTGCAATACTTTGTTTCGTATTCATTTTATATTCTACTTTCTTAACACGTACAGGAATTTTAGGTGATACTTCGGTTCATGCATTTACAGAAGCAGGCAATGTGATCAACATTATGATCGGTATTTTTGTATTGGCCTTTACGTTGCCCATGCTTATTTTGTTCTTCAAAAATTATAAAAAAATTCCTGCCATTCACAAAGAAGAAGAAACAAGTTCCCGTGAATTCTGGATGTTCATTGGTTCGCTGGTTTTCTTTTTAGGTGCCTTATTCATCATTGCGATAACTTCTATTCCTGCATACAATAAACTCATTGAATTATTCACCAATAAAAAAAGTGCACTCGGCTTACCGGAAGACCCGGAATTTTTATACAATAAGGTGATGGTACTGGTGGTTTTTATTTTGGGATTGTTAAGCGCCATCACGCAATATTTTAAATATAAAAGTTCACCACGAGCTTATGTTTTAAAAAAGATCGCAGCACCAACCATCATGGCTGCTGTGATTGCTACATTGGTTGTACTATTTTACCCGCTTAATTTTTATAAACACGGTCCCGGTTTCCAGGGCGCTATTTATGTTGCATTTTTTGCAACAGTGTATTCAGTTGTTGCCAATGCCATGTATATCTGGTCGGGATTGAATGGTAAATTAAAAAGTGCAGGTGGTTCTGTTGCGCATTTTGGTTTTGCATTAATGCTCGTTGGTATTTTAATATCGAGCAGTAATAAACAGGTGATCAGCAGCAGCACGGTAAATGGAATAAATATGCCTGCAGGTTTTAATCCGCTAACAAAAAAAGAAGATGATCCAAAAGAAAATCTTACGCTGCTGCGTGACATTCCAACAATCATGGGCGACTATGAAGTGACCTATGAAAAAGATTCTTCTGCAGGCGAAAAAAATAAAAAGTTTTACAAATTATTATTCGAGAAAAAAGACGCTATTACAAAAAAGAACGCAGAATATTTTATCGTAAGCCCCAGTGTTTATCTTACAAAAGACAATAGCATCAGCAGTAACCCAAGTACAAAATCATATTTAACCAAAGACATATTTACATACATTACTTCTGCACCGAATAGTGAAAAAAATGTAGATACCGGCCAGTTTAAAATTACAGAAATGGCTGAAGGAGATACTGCCTATTACAGCAAGGGAATGATCATACTAAACAGCGTGGTTAAAAACCCTGTGAATGAAAAATACAATTTCAAATCTACTGATGTTGCGTTGATGGCTGATCTCAGGATCATCAGCAAAGACAGTATGCATTACCATGCAATGCCATTGGTGCAGGTAGATAATTTAGGTTTAATACAAACGGATGATACTGTATATGCACAAAATCTTTTTGTAAAATTTGTTGGTGTCAGTGATGGCAAAAAAATGAAATTGGGTATTAAGGAATCTGACAAAGCCATTGATTATATCACGGTAAAATCTTACGTCTTTCCTTATATAAACCTGGTATGGCTTGGTTTGATCATTATGGCAATCGGCATTGTTATGAGCATGATCAAACGATCAGAATTTTCGCCACTACGGGCTGGCGTTACTTTCGTTTTCGTTGCTGCAGCACTCTTTTATATGTTTCTTTTAGCAAATTAGAATCGCAGTCTGCTTTTAATTCGGCTATTACTTTTTCTACCCGCCTGTTTGATGCATCGATCAAATCCTGCTTCTTTTTTTTAATTAAAGCGTCATTGTTATTGCATGCAATCAATGTAACACAACAAAAAATAGTAAGCAGCGATCTCATTTTAATGTGTCGGTTTTTAATATAGAATCTACTTTTAATGGAAGTTCGTACGTTAATAAACTGTCGCAATGTTTTGTGATGGAGCTATAAGCAGCATCCAACCTCTTTTCAGCATCTTTATTCAATTGTTGCTCAAATTGATCAAGGTCAACTGCATCCTGGTTAGAATGACAGCCCAAAAGGAAAAATAACATAAAAATTAAGGTTACTTTAAACATTGTTCAGTATTAATCTTCAAACATAATTATATAAATTTACAGGAATGTTTTTCCGCCCACTGCATACAATAATAAAAAAGCTGGTATTGTTTACCGGCATTTTTTTATTCCTGCATACCAATGCAAATGCACAACAGGGCCAGTATGATACGCTCGTTCGCCAGGCCATCGTTTATGAAGGCGATACCATGGAATTAAAAACACTCACTCCCTTTTATTGTTATACGCACCTCACAGATGCCCAACGGAATGCAAAACAGGCATATGATCGCCTGCGAAATGCGGTTTATGTAACCTATCCGTATGCAAGGCGTGCAGGTATTGTGATGAATGATATCAATGCCAAACTGGTGAACATAACTGGCGAGACTGAACGAAAAAAATACATTCATTCAAGGGAAAAAGAATTGAGAAAAGAATTTACAAAACCGCTTACTGATCTTTCCATTTACCAGGGGAAGGTATTAATGAAATTAATCAACCGTGAAACCGGCAATAATTGCTTCGAGATCATTAAAGAATACCAGGGTGGGCTCACTGCCAGGGTATATCAGACAGTCGCATTCTTTTTTAGTACCAATTTGAAGCAACCCTACGATGCTAAAAGCGAAGACGTTGTAATAGAACGTTTCGTTCTTGAAGTACAACACATGTATGGCTATACAGATATTAAAAAAGTGCAATCCCTTTAGGCACTTATTCGGCTCCCAATCCACTTATCATAACAAAGGCAAATCTGATACTGAAATACAATTTTTATTTTTGTAACAAAGATTCTGTAACAAGAAAACCTGTTACAGAATCTTTGTTACAGATCTGTGACAATTTCAAAATTTATTAAAAAGTTGTCACAAATCATCCAGGTAATTACGGAGCAAGATATTTTTTAATTAGACACCGCCTCTTCATCACATTTCCAAATTTCCAAATCTTCAAATCAGGTTTTTCTTTCTTTTCCACAATTCCCCAAATTATCGTTTCATTACAATTATGGGGGATATTTTCTGAGTTTTATAATGTACATTGCACCCTAAATTTTCCTTTGTAAATATGAAGATTGATGTACTTGCTTTTGGTGTGCATCCGGATGACGTAGAACTAAGTTGTTCGGGGGTTTTAATGGTTGAAAAGAACAATGGCAAAACCACCGGCATCATTGATCTTACCGAAGGCGAATTGGGCACACGTGGCACTGCCGAAACAAGAAAGCAGGAAGCTGCAGATTCGGCCCGGATATTAGGAGTAGATATCAGGGAGAATTTGAAACTGGCAGATGGATTTTTTAAGAACGACAAAGAGAGCCAGTTAAAAGTAATTGAAGCGATCAGGAAATATAAACCTGAGATTGTAATTTGTAACGCTCCTGAAGACAGGCATCCCGATCATGGCAGAAGTGCAGCATTGGTTTCAGACGCTGCATTTTTATCCGGACTAAAGAAAATTGAAACAACCCAAAATGGTATCAGCCAGGAAGCCTGGAGACCAAAATATGTTTTGCATTTTATCCAGGATAGGTATTTGAAACCGGATTTTATAGTTGATATTTCAGATGTGATTGAAAGAAAAGTAGCATCAATCCAGGCTTTTAAAACACAGTTTCACAACCCGGGATTAAATGAACCGCAAACGTATATTTCCACACCCGATTTTTTAGACAGTGTGTTATACAGGGGAAAAATGTTTGGGAAAATGATCGGGGTAAAACATGCGGAGGGATTCATATCCAAAAAAGCGATTGGCATCCGGAATTTTGATGCAATCATTAAACAAGACACTTAAACTTATTAAATAAAACATCATGGCCACTCCCAAATTTTTAAACATTGATGGGTCTACCTTTCACCAGGAATTAAAAAGAAGGGTGAATAATTATTTTGTTGAAAGTAAAAAGCCAAGTACAGGTAATTTCTCATTGTATTTTAAGGCCGCATTACTTTGGACATTATACATAGCATTTTATGTACACCTTGTTTTTTACACTCCCATTGCATGGTTAGCGATCATTGAATGTTTGATATTAGGGGGTTTAACCGCAGCCATCGGCTTTAATGTAATGCATGATGGCGGGCATGGTAGTTTCAGTCCGAGCAAGACCTGGAATAAAATTGCAGCTTTTTCTGCCAATGCATTAGGAGCCAGTGCAATTATGTGGAATAATAAACACAATATTATTCATCATACATATACCAATATTGATGGTGTGGATGATGATATTGAGATCAAACCACTATTGCGGATGTGCCCTACACAGAAGAAATACCAGATACACCGTTTTCAACATATCTATGTATGGATCTTATATACATTGCTGCTGCTTGTTTGGCTATTCATCAGTGATTACACAAAATATTTCACCAAAAAAGTAGGATCTGTAGCAATCAAAAAAATGAGTGGTTACGATCATTTCGCTTTCTGGGCTGCTAAAGCAGGTTATGCATTTATGATGATTGTTTTACCTATTTATCTCTTAGGATTCGTTTCATGGCTGGTTGGTTTTTTAGTGACCGTTCTTTTTGCAGGCTTTGTTTTAAGTATCGTATTCCAACTGGCACATACGGTGGAAGAAACTGCTTTCCCGGTTGCTGCCATTGAATCAAACAGGATCGAAAACGAATGGGCCATACACCAGATAGAAACCACTGCAAATTTTGCTACAAAAAATAAGTTAATCTCCTGGTTGGTAGGTGGCTTGAATTTCCAGATCGAGCATCACCTTTTTCCAAAAATTTCTCATATACACTACCCTGCTATCAGCGAGATCATTAAGAATACCTGTGAAGAATTCAACATTAAATACATTGAGTACAAAAAAATGAGGCATGCGATTGCTTCGCATTCGAGCTATTTAAGAAGAATGGGACGTGCTGATTAGGATATCAGATTTCAGAAGTCAGATATCAGCTGTTAAGCTGATTCAAAATAAAAAAAGCTGTGAATATTTCACAGCTTTTTTGTTGAAGGAATGATGAGGATGAGGTCAATGTTCCAGGCTCAGTAATTTTCATCTGGCTACCTTTGAAAGCTCGTTTTATGCAGGAATTGTTATTGAATGAGGAGAGAATCGTGTATCGGACAGATACTTTTTTTTAATTGTAGTAAAAAAGGATCTGATTCAAATTGATCACGTTCGCCGGGGTATAATTCATGGACATAAGAAAGCATAATATCAAGAATATTTTTTGCGTATAAACAAACGGGAATCTTCTTCAATCTTAAAAGATTTATTTCTTTCAGATTAGTAAGAGGGCTTGGAATGATATCATAAATAATTTCTCTTAACTCAATCAGGAAGTGTGTTTCAGAATATGGGGTATAATATCGAATTGCTTTAATTGCTTTTTGAATATATATTTTTCCGCTATCGATTTCCCCATTCAGTAAATAGCAATATGATAATTCCATATAGGAACCAATATTAACTGAATCATTTTGACTACAATCAGGCTGATGGTAATCCCAGAAAATTGCTTTTTCATAATTTTTATCTTCATAATATAATTGCGACAGATAGTCGCCAATTTTAAGATTGGCTGTGTCGAGCTTATAAATTTTATTGAATTTTTCAATGAGTATTTTCCGGACAATTATTACTGAATCAGGGTTTGTAAATGGCAATATAAATAGGCAAGAATCATATAAAGGCATATTTTTTTTTAGCAACGCTTCGGCCGCCTTCACATCTCTTCCCTTATTATCGTGGAATTTGCAGGAGGTCAGTAGTATTAGAAGTAAAAAAACTTTATACATTTTCAAAATAATAAATTTTTCCTCCCTAAAAAAAATAAAATGCCGAAAAGGTACAGAGATTCATTCCAAAAAAACCAATTCAGCATTCATAATTCATAATTATTTATCATATTCCTTTTCCACCTTAAATCCCATCAGCTCCCCTTTTTCCAACAGCTTCATTTCTTTCTCATATCGGTCATGGTTGCTCTTTGTAAGTTCTTCGGGATCCAGGTCGCTTAAGTCTGGTTTACCAGCATTTACCCAGGCTGTGTACCAAAAATTGGCAACGTCTTGTATTGCATGACGCAATTGCTTTTCAACCATTCCATTTAAAGCCTTATGATAAGCTTCTGCATATTCATTACTTCTTGTTGGCAAGCCAAATTTATTTTTTACTGTATCGCCATTTGAATCCATTTTAAACATTTTCTCAGCAGGAAATATTGCTTTAAGATTCCGCTCAATCAGCAATAAAGTATCTACAAGGCTATTAGAATGTTTGATCAATTCCCATGTTGCTCCCGGCACATCATTTAAATAAACGGCATCATTTACTTTATAATTATAACTGTCGCCAAAATACTCAGGAAGCTGGGCCTCAAAAAAACTATGAATACCTTTTTGATTGGTAAGTTGTCCATCATGATTTAAAGCGGTATGTAAAGGCATATTGGCATCGCCAAGGTAATGAGCAAGGTCTGCAGCAAGGAATAATATTTCTGTCTTACGTTTGTCTTTAAACGCTTTTGTAAGTTTGTCTTCCATATCCTGGATATACCAGGGAAGTAAGCCCATTTTGTTCAGGGTTTTCTCATCATACTTTGCCCTTGCATCTTTCATGGTTCGAGGAAAACTATCAATGGGCATGGTTTCCATTCCTTCAATGTTGATATAATGCCTGGGTCCCTCTGCCCTGTCATTGATAGTATATTTTCTCAGGTCAGGCACGGTAGATTCTTCAGTAACAAAATCTATGTGATTGTAAAAGAAAAAACGCATTTCAACCGGTAGTGCAAATATTGCTGCATGGTTAATATGTTGATGGCCGTACATGCCCCAGGCAAAAACCAAACTTATAGAACCCGTGATGAGTATAATTGAAAATAATATTCTTACAAGTGTTTTTTTCATAATAATTATTGAGTAGGTAAAATTAAAGTATTTGGAAATGAGTCAATTTGGAAATTTGGATATGAAATAACATATTAATGGTAAACTGTTATAATTTGTATTAGCTCATTTCCAAATTGGCACATTTCCAAATTATCAAATTATGCCCGTAAATTTGCCCCTCAATATTTTTTATGACTGAAGAAAAAAGCCTGAACTTTTTAGAAGAAATTGTAGAAGCAGACCTGGAAGCAGGCAAATACAAATCAATTCTTACCCGTTTTCCGCCGGAGCCGAATGGTTACCTGCATATAGGACATTCTAAAGCGATCTGTCTCAATTTTGGCCTCGCTGCTAAATATGGCGGTGCCACCAACCTTCGTTTTGATGATACCAATCCTGTTACCGAAGACACAGAATATGTTGACAGCATCAAAGATGATATCCGCTGGCTGGGATTTACCTGGGCAAAGGAATTATATGCTTCTGATTATTTTGATACATTATATGAATACGCCGTAAAGCTCATCAAAAACGGCCTTGCTTATGTGGATGATAGCAACTCAGAGCAGATTGCAGCTTTTAAAGGCACCCCCACAGAACCTGGTAAAGACAATCAATATCGGAGCAGATCCATTGAAGAAAACCTGCAATTATTTAACGATATGAAAGCCGGTAAATACAAAGACGGCGAAAAAGTATTGCGTGCTAAAATTGATATGGCTGCTACCAATATGTTGATGCGTGACCCAATCTTATATCGTATCAAACATGCACATCATCACCGCACTGCTGATAAATGGTGCATCTACCCCATGTATGATTTTGCTCACGGACAAAGCGATAGCATTGAAAATATTACTCACTCAATTTGCACACTGGAATTCATTCCTCACCGTGAATTGTATGACTGGTGCATTGAAAAGCTTGACATATTCCCTTCTCATCAATATGAATTTGCTCGCCTCAACATGACTTATACGGTGATGAGCAAACGCAAATTATTACAACTGGTAAATGAAGGACATGTGAATGGCTGGGATGATCCACGCATGCCAACCATCAGTGGTTTCAGGCGCAAAGGTTATACAGCTGAAAGCATACGTACTTTTTGTGATAAGATCGGTGTAGCCAAGAGAGAAAATTTTATCGACCTGAGTTTACTTGAATTTTGTTTGAGAGAAGACCTCAATAAAATTGCAAAAAGAGTCATGGCCGTTTTAGATCCAATAAAACTTATCATTACCAATTATGAAGATGGAAAAACGGAAGAACTAATAAGTGAAAATGGCCCTGATGAATCCTTGGGATCAAGAACACTTTCATTTAGCAAAGAACTTTGGATTGAGCGGGAAGATTTTATGGAAGTACCTGCAAAAAAATGGTTCCGTCTTGCACCTGGTGCCATGGTTCGTTTGAAGAGTGCTTACATTGTAAAATGCGAAAGTTTTATAAAAGATGACAATGGAAATGTAACTGAAATTCATTGTACTTACATTCCAGAAAGCAGGAGTAACAATGATACAAGTGGCATCTCTTTAAAAGGTACTATTCATTGGGTAAATGTTGCTACTGCCTTGGAAGCTGAAGTAAGATTGTACGACAGACTATTCATTGCAGAAAATCCAATGAGCGAAGAAAAAGATTTCAAAGATTTTATAAATCCTGATTCTTTGCAAATAATAAACAAGGCATTCATCGAACCATCCATTTCAACTGCAACTACTGATGATCGTTACCAGTTTATAAGGAAAGGATATTTTTGCTTAGATAAAGATTCAACAAAAGATCATTTGGTTTTTAATCGCACGGTTACATTGAAGGATGCGTGGAGTAAGGAGATGAAAAAGTGAATGGTGAATAGTGAATGGTGAAAAATTGAAGCCTTCATTCGAATTGGTCCTGTTACCCTGTTGGCGGTTGCAAACCCCGACAGCGGTTATTGGTAAATAGGTGAATGGTCAATTGTGAATAGTGAATAGTGAATAGTGAATAGTGAATAGTGAAATCTTTACAGTCTAAAATAATGCTTCCGTCATTTTTCTCAATTTATAGCTTACAGCTTATAGCTTACAGCTTATAGCTTACAGCTTATAGCTTGTAGCTTACAGCTTATAGCTTGTAGCTTATAGCTTATAGCTTGTAGCTTATAGCTTATAGCTTGTAGCTTATAGCTTATAGCTTATAGCTTGTAGCTTGTAGCTTATAGCTTATAGCTTGTAGCTTACAGCTTGCCTTCCTTCGCTTCTCCTTTCGGAAACAAACTCGCCACTAACATTATAAAAGATAAAAGAACAATCATATAAATTCCAACCAGCTTTTCTACTTCTCCTTCAAACAATGAACTTGTAAAAATGATATATGTGCGGATACAATAAGCAAATAATAAAGCCGCCATAAACAGGTTTGTTCTTTTGGCCCATAACTGTGGCAACAACATTAATATTAAAACTACAATGCTAAGAATGGTAATGGGAATTCCTGCTCTTCCATAATAATTCCCGGTTACGAATTTTGTTACATTATAACCCGTAAAGGTTGTGTTGGTGCTATTAAAATGCACCCAGGGAAGAAAACAGCAACCAATTATAGCAACTGTTGCCATTAACCCTGTATAATACATGAACTTTGAAAACATACTTTAAAATTAAACGCCCCGGCAGTTTACCGGGGCGATTTTTGGAGGTCCCTAGCGGATTCGAACCGCTGTAGAAGCTTTTGCAGAGCTTTGCCTAGC
>JBDTLP010000122.1:0-12867 GCA_039934735.1 Ferruginibacter sp.
ATATTGAGCATTGTACGTTGTAGCTTGAAAATTAATTTGGAGACTTCATAAATTGGATGGTTTTTAAGAAATATTCAATACACAACGTACAATACTCAATGAAAGAAAGTTTCATTATAAAATGACTTTACTACTTTTATAAAATGATATTATCCTCTCCGTCCGCTTTAAATTATATTCCAAAAAAAATCATTTCGCTGGTTCCTTCTCAGACGGAATTATTGCATTATCTCGGCCTGGAAGATGAGACGATTGCCATCACAAAATTTTGTGTTCATCCCGAAAATTGGTTTAGAACAAAGACAAGGATCGGCGGTACAAAAACACTGAACATTGAAAAGATCATTGAACTTGATCCCGATCTTATCATCGCCAATAATGAAGAAAATGTAAAGGAACAGGTGGAAATGCTGGCAGAAAAATTTCCTGTTTGGGTTACGGATGTGGTGGATCTTGCTACTTCTATTAAAATGATCGGTGATATTGGACAGCTTGTTGGAAAAGAGGATGATGCAAATAATTTAGAATTAAGAATTATGAATGTATTTAAAGCTTTGGAGGATGAAATTAAGGCTCGCAAAACTGCCCCTATCCGTTCGGCTTATTTTATCTGGAAAAATCCATACATGACCATCGGTGGAGATACTTTTATAAATGATATGATGAAGCGATGTGGATTAAAAAATATTTTTGAAGACGAAAAAAGATATCCTGAAGTGAACATTGAACAATTAAAGAAAATGAATTGTGAACTGGTATTACTTTCTTCAGAACCATTTCCATTTGCTGAAAAACATATTACTGAATTACAGGTTGAATTGCCTGGCGTAAAAATTTTGTTAGCAGATGGAGAAATTTTTAGTTGGTATGGAAGCAGGTTGTTGGAAGCGGGTTCTTATTTTAGAAAGTTTGTGCAGGATTTAAGATTTAAAATTTAAGATTTAAGATTTAAGATTTAAGATTTAAGAGAGATTTCAAAAATTAGTACATTGTTGCAAATACTTTTAAAAAATGTTATACACTGCGAAGACTTCACCATTCACCTATTCACCATTCACAACTCTAAACTCTAAACTTGCCTTTTTCTTCCTTATTTTTACAAAATCAGTAACCATTAAATCAAAACAACATTATGGGCAAATACAGCTCCGGGGTATTATTTGGAAAAGAGTTAGAAGCATTGTACAATGACGCAAAAGATAACCAGTTTGCGCTTCCTGCAGTAAATACGATTGGAACCAATAGCATCAATGCAACACTGGAAACAGCTGCAAAAGTAAATTCACCCGTAATCGTGCAGTTTAGCAATGGCGGTGCACAATTCATTGCTGGTAAAGGAATGCCGAATGACAAATTACAGGGAAATATTTCCGGGGGTATTTCAGGAGCATTGCACATTCACAATGTTGCAAAATATTATGGGGTTCCGGTTGTGTTGCATACGGATCATGCTTCAAAAAAATGGCTGCCGTGGATCAGTGGATTGATAGATGCCGGAGAACAGTTTTATAAAGAAAAAGGACAGCCTTTATTTAGTTCGCACATGTTGGATCTTTCTGAAGAACCCATTGAAGAGAATATTGCCACTTCTGTTGAATATTATAAAAGAATGGCGCCTTTGGGCATGAGCATTGAAATTGAACTCGGCGTAACGGGCGGTGAAGAAGATGGCGTAGATAATAGTGATGTTGAGAATGATAAATTATATACACAGCCAGAACATGTTGCCTATTCTTATACGGAACTGAGCAAGGTTGGAAATTTATTTACCGTTGCTGCAGCTTTTGGCAATGTACATGGTGTTTACAAACCAGGGAATGTTGAACTTCGCCCGGAAATTTTAAATAACAGCCAGCTTTATATTGAGAAACAATTAAAGACGGGCCCTAAACCGGTTTTCTTTGTATTTCATGGTGGAAGCGGAAGTCCTCAAAACCAGATCAGGGAAGCCATTGGATATGGTGCTATTAAAATGAACCTTGATACGGATCTTCAATGGGCATTCTGGGAAGGCGTTTTAAAAAATTACAAACAGTTTGAAGCGTATTTCCAGGGGCAATTGGGCAACCCCGAGGGGGCAGATAAGCCAAATAAAAAGCATTATGATCCACGTATCTGGCTTAGAAAAGGAGAAGAAAATTTCAGTAAACGTTTGGAAGTAGCATTTGACGACTTAAATTGCATCAATCGCAACGCCTGATAAAATATTCATTTTTATATAAAAGCACAATAAGTTAATTTCATTTCCTTATAACTTTGTTTTAATGAAAGAAGAAGAAGATTTCGATGTAAACCTTACCGGTGAGGAAGGCACATCAGAAGAAACAAAAAAAAGCTGGTTCAAACGAATAAAGAAAGGCATCCTGACTTCTACAAAAGATAAGAAGGATGCTCCGGAAGGATTATGGTCAAAATGCCCGAATTGTAAATATACCTGCACCATTTCTGAATTGGGAGAAAATGAGTTTGTATGTCCTAAATGTGATTATCATCATCGCATCGGGAGTGAAGAATATTTTGAGATCCTCTTCGATGATAATAATTACATAGAGCTGTTTGCCAATATCAGATCAAAGGATTTCCTGGGCTTTGTTGATCTTAAATCTTATAAATCAAGATTGGAAGACACTTATTCAAAAACGGATATCCATGATTCTATCACGGTTGCTCATGGCAAAGTGAACGGCAATGATCTTGTGATCGCTTGTATGGATTTTGAATTTATTGGTGGTAGTCTTGGAAGCGTTATGGGAGAAAAAATATGCCGTGGCTGTGATTATTGTATAGAAAACAAAGTGCCTTTCATGATCATTAATAAAAGCGGTGGCGCCAGGATGATGGAGAGCGCTTTCTCATTAATGCAACTGGCAAAAACTTCTGGCAAACTTACTTTACTTAGCGAAGCGAAGATCCCTTACATATCATTATGTACCGATCCAACTTTTGGAGGCACTACTGCTTCTTTTGCCATGCTTGGCGATGTGATATGTGGCGAACCCGGTGCCCTGATTGGATTTGCGGGCCCACGTGTTATTAAAGAAACAATTAAAAAAGATCTACCACCCGGCTTCCAGCGCAGTGAATTTTTATTGGAACATGGCTTTCTTGATTTTATAGTACATCGTAAAGAACTTAAAGAAAAGATTGGAACACTGTTGGTCTTATTTAAACATTAATACTATCAGATATCAGCAATCAGAAATCAGCTTTCATTATTATTGTTCCTTTAAAAAGAATTAGCTGATTGCTGATTGCTGATATCTGATTTCCATTTACAGAAACAGCTTCCTTATGAGTGCCTTTTCATGGAACCATTTGCACATCATTTCCACAATTCTCCCATTCAGAAAAAAAAATGAAAAATAATTAAGTTATTCTATTGTTAAATCAATTGTGAACCTTTATCTTTAGACCAGTTTTCATAGGGTACGGATTAAAAACGACCGGGGTTTTTACCCTGGTTTTTTTATGCCGGTAAGTTTCTATAGTATCTATCGAAAGCATTTAGGCATTTACGGTAGTAGGGAACAGCTGTAAGCTGTAAGCTATTAGCTACAAGCTATAAGTTGATCTTCCTGAATAACAATGCCTAAGCTGAGTGAATACGCATATAAAAAGTACTCTAAATTAAATACACTACTTACAGCTTATGGCTTATAGCTTGTAGCTAATAGCTCACAGCTTCTTACCTTTGCTACATGGAACTCAACAACCGTAAAGCTTATTACGAATATTTTTTCGAAACAACTTATATCGCAGGCATGGTGCTGGCCGGCACAGAAATAAAATCATTGCGTACAGGTAAAGCAAGCTTTAATGACAGCTACTGTTTTTTTAACAAGGGAGAACTTTACGTAAAGAGCCTGCACATTTCAGAATATGCTTTCGGAACTTATACCAATCACGAACCTTTACAGGAAAGGAAATTGCTTTTAAACAAAAGAGAACTGCGTAAACTCGAAACGAAGATTAAAGAAAAAGGCTATAGCATTATACCACTCAGAATTTTTATTAGCGAAAAAGGTTTGGCAAAAATGGAAATTGGCCTGGGAAAAGGAAAGAAAACTTTTGATAAAAGAAATACGATCAAAGAAAGAGAATCGGATCGGGATGTAAAACGTAAATACAATGTATGATGTCTGATTTTTTGATGTCTGATGTCTTTATAATTTAAACTTCTTGATTTAGCTGTAAAAATATCAGACATCAAAAAATCAGACATCAGAGATTTTTAGCATTCACTCAAACTCAGCGGCACATTAATCGCCAATCCCCCATCCGAAGTTTCTTTGTACTTACTATTCATATCAAGTGCAGTATCCCACATTGTTTTTATAACACCATCCAGTGTTACTTTGGCAAAATCAGGGGTGCTTTGTAATGCGAGCTGGCAGGCCGTTATGGCTTTAATAGCGCCCATCGTATTTCTTTCTATGCACGGAATCTGCACCAGTCCGCCAATAGGATCACAGGTCATACCGAGATGATGTTCCATGGCAATTTCTGCAGCCATCGTTACTTGTCTTTGGGTACCTCCCAGGCATTCTGTAAGTGCAGCTGCGGCCATCGCACTGCTTACACCAATCTCAGCCTGGCATCCACCCATGGCAGCGGAAATGGTAGCACCTTTTTTAAAAATACTTCCTATCTCTGAAGCAGTCAATAAGAATTGAATGATCCTATCATCAGTATCGGCATCGCAAAATAAAGTATAGTATCCCAGCACAGCAGGTATAACACCGGCAGCTCCATTGGTAGGTGCTGTTACAACTCTTCCAAAAGAGGCATTCTCTTCATTTACAGCCAAAGCAAAACAACTCACCCAATCAAGAATATAATTAAACTGGCTCCCACCCTCTTTGATACATTTTATCCAGCTATCATAGTCGGTGTAGGTTTTATTCTTAAGTAATTTTTTATTTAAATGAAACGCTCTCCTGTTTACCTGTAATCCTCCGGGTAAAAAACCTTCAGTATGGCAACCACGATAAATACATGCTTTCATTACCCGCCATATTTCCAAAAGGCCCGATCTTGTTTCTGCTTCAGGACGAAGCGCTCCTTCATTTTCCATTACCACTTCACTAATGCTCATACCCGTTGAGCGGCACCAATGCTGCAAATCGTTGGATGTATTTATGGGAAATGGCAAAACGATATCCGAACTATTTGAAGTTTCTTCTCCCTCCTTTTTTACAAAACCACCACCAACAGAATAATACGTTTCGGCCAGTGTATCTCCATTTTTTAATTCAACTAAAAAAGTAAGTGCATTGGGATGAAAAGGGAGTGATTCACTGTATAAAAATTCGATATCATCTGAAGGAGTAAAATCAATTTCGTGTCTGCCAGCTAGCAAAATTCTATTCATCGATTTAATGTCATTGATCTTTGCTGTAATACTATTAACATCAAATGTAACAGGATCATCGCCGCTAAGCCCCAACTGAACGGCAATATCAGTTCCGTGTCCAACACCCGTTTTAGCAAGAGAACCGTATAACAATATTTCTATTCTTACAACTTCATCCAGGATATTTTTTTGTTCCAGGGAGCCTGTAAATAATTGTGCAGCACGCCAAGGACCGAGTGTGTGGCTACTACTGGGGCCAATGCCAATTTTAAACATATCGAATACAGATATTGCTTCGTGGCTCAATTTGATTTTTTTAAATAAAAAAGCTTTGATAAAATTATCAAAGCTAAAAGTAGTTAAATATTAGGTTTAATAAACTTCGAGAAGACTAATATTAAATTTCAAATATGAATTTTTTGGGATTATGATGTCACCATCTCCATTTTTCTTATCAACAGAACCATATCCCAATGAAGGCGGAATATAAAGGGTAATGCGGCCGCCTACTTTTAATTCTGGTAAAACTCTTTGCCATCCTACTATTACACTTCCCAGTGAGAACACGATACCTGCAGAATCGGTGTAAGATTGAAAAGGAACGGGATTCCCAAAAATATTACCTGAGTAAGTTACAGCTACAGAGTTGCATATTCCAGGATTTAACCCTGTACCCACGCTGTCAATGGTATAAAATGCACCGCTCTCATGCTGGATAGCATTGGTAATTCCATTATTTATAAAATAGGAATGGAGGGAATCAATTTCTGCAGTAGTTGCTACAACGGTAGTTTGTGTAGCAGTACATCCTGCCGTTTTATCTTTTTTACATGCTACCATAAAAAGAGCCAGGCCCGTTGAAAGGAGAAAAAACCATTTTTTCATATTTAATACTTGTTTTTTATTTAAGAGTTTAAAAGCTATTTATTCGCTGCTTCCATTATTTTTTGCTTGCTTTTCAGTTCCTTGTATAGCTGTTCATTCATTTCCCACTTGAAATGCATTCGGAAATAGGAAAAAAAAAGTATGAAAATTATTACCGAAATTAAAATTGCTGTTAAAGAACCATCTAAAGCCATGGAGATTTTAGTGTACCATTCAGGAGATACAAAATATATAACGGCAATCAAGAGGAGAATAGGCAAGCCAAACAAACAAGCCATTGGAATTCCCCTGGTCAACTTACTCATGAAACCGCTTTCTTTTTCTTTTACCAGGTCCCAATGATGCAAAAATTTAGTTTCTTTTTCGGAAAGCATCCGGCAAAATTACTGCATTTGTGCTTACCAGTTGTAATAATATGAATATCTTGCATGAAAGCTAATACTAATTCTTTTCATGAAAATAGAGCAATTAATTGTACAATACCTGTATACCAATAAGAAAGTAACCCTGCAGGATATTGGCGTATTTTACTTATCAGATAACGTAACAATACCAGTAGAACAGGATAAAGACACGACTCTGCCCGACAATGCTATTACTTTTGAATATAATACAAAAGCCGTACAGGATGATGGCCTGATCCAATTCATTGTACAGCAAACCAGGAAAATAAAACCACTCGCTACCTCCGACCTTGAATCATTTACCATTTTGGGAAGGCAATTCATGAATATTGGGAAACCACTTCCGATTGAAGGATTGGGTATTCTTCAAAAAAATCAGCATGGCGAATATGAATTTATCCAGGGCCATTCCATCAACCCACGCCTGGAACCCATTCCCGCTCTGCTAAAAGAAAAAAACAAAGAAGATATTGTTTTTACAACTCCTCCACGCAAACAGAATAGTAAGACAGGTATGTTTGCTGCGGTGATCATTTTTTTATTACTGGCTGCAGCTGCTTCATTTTATTTTGTATTTAAAAACAATAAAGACCAAAAAGTAGATCAGCTTGCTGTTCCGAAAAAAGACAGTACGACCACTGCAAAAGATACCAGTTCTTTAAAACCAGTTGTAATTACTCCAAAAGATCCTGTTGCACCAGCATTACCAAAAACAGACAACGTTACATTCAATATCGTTATCAGGGAATATAAAACACTGGCCAAAGCAAATGAAATTGCAAGAACATATAAGAACTATGGATATAAGGTAATTCAATATTCAAAAGATTCATTGACCTATAAACTTGCTGTGCCTTTCTCACGCCTTTTATCAGATAGCACACATTTAAAAGATTCCTTAAAACGCGTTTACACAAATAGCAATCCTTATCTTGAAATAAATTAATTGAGCTCAGCATGCAATTTTTAAAAAAAAATATTTTTTTATTTTTTTGGATTGTTGCATTCATAGAGATTATATCACAATTCTTCAACTACCCGATTGTACATTTTATATTCAAGCCGCTATTGCTGCCGATACTGATTGCAGCCATACTTTTAAAAACCTGGTCCTCCCGTTATCGGCGATTGATTGTTACCGGTGCATTCTTTTCATTCCTGGGTGACGTTTTTTTATTATTAGAAAATAAAAATCCAAACTTCTTTATTATTGGCCTTATTTGTTTTTTGATCACACATATTTTTTATAGCTGGTATTTTTTAAAAATAAAAAAAGCAGGTATTTCTCTTCTTAAACAAAAGCCTTACCTGTTAATATTGGCATTATTGTACACAGCGGGTTTGCTGATCTTGCTCATTCCACATCTTAAAGATCTTACCATACCTGTTATAATATATGCATGTGTACTGACGATTATGCTGCTTTGCAGTCTTCGGGCCTATAATTTTTTGAATGCTGCTTCCCGCCTTTCATTGATATTGGGCGCTATTTGTTTTGTTATATCTGATTCATTACTGGCGATCAATAAATTTTATGCACCCTTTGCTGCTGCAGGATTTCTCATAATGCTCACTTACTGTCTTGCTCAATATTTTATTCTGAATGGATTTATAAAGTCAATTTGAAAATTTGGAGATTTGAAAATTTGAAAATGAAATGAGCCTGTAAATCAGGTGTCGTAATCTTATAATTACATCATCTTCAAATTTTCAAATCTTCAAATCTTCAAATTAACTAATTTTGCATTGCAACTTATTCAAGTAGTTTTATAAAAAAGTACCATGGAGTTTATAGATTATTACAAAGTATTGGAAATAGATAAAAATGCCGATGCCGGGCAAATCAAAAAAGCATATCGCAAGCAGGCAAGAAAATACCATCCGGATATAAATCCCAACGACAAAGAAGCGAATAAAAAATTTCAACAAATCAATGAAGCTAATGAGGTATTGAGTGATCCTGAAAAAAGAAAAAAATATGACCGTTATGGAAAGGATTGGGAACATGGGGCACAACAGGAAGCATACAATGCACAAAGGCAGTCACAGAACTTTGGTGGCGGCGGACAAGGTTTCCAGGGTGATTTTGATGAAGGCAGTTTTTCAGATTTCTTTTCTTCTATGTTTGGTGGTGGCGGCAGCAGAAAAAGCCAGGCAAAGTATCGGGGACAGGATGTGAATGCTACGCTCGAGCTCCTTTTAACGAATGTATTCAATACTTACCAGCAAACATTTGCGATCAACGGCAAAAATATCCGTATCACCATACCTGCAGGTATAGAGAATGGCCAGGTGATAAAATTAAAGGGACATGGAAACCCTGGTGCAAATGGCGGCCCTAACGGTGACCTGTACATTACATTTC
Organism: Ferruginibacter sp.; assembly: GCA_039934735.1. Lineage (GTDB taxonomy): Bacteria > Bacteroidota > Bacteroidia > Chitinophagales > Chitinophagaceae > Ferruginibacter. Next base: position 9,008 of record JBDTLP010000122.1, read on the forward strand.
AAATAGCAAACAATACCCAATTAAAAAGAATGAAAAACGATCTATACCTTTCGCAGGACATTGACCTTTATACAGCTTTACTTGGCGGCGATGTTACCATTGATACCATGCATGGCAAATTAAAATTAAAGGTGAAACCCGAAACACAAAACAATACCAAAATCCGGGTGAAAGGAAAAGGCATGCCCGTTTACAAATCTGAAGGAAATTTTGGCGACCTGTATGTTACTTATACTGTAATACTTCCAAAAGATCTAACTGAGAAACAAAAACAACTATTTACAGAATTATCTAAATTATAAGCCAATGCCTGTACAAAAACTGTTTGCAATAAAAGAATTCTGTTTGCATCATAATGTCAGCAATGATTTTATCAACGAACTACATCATAACGAGATTATTGAATTAATAACAGTAAAAAGAACCAGGTTCATCGCAGAAAAAAACCTGCATACGTTGGAAAAGATCGTTCGCTTACACAACGATCTCCAGGTAAATATTGAAGGTATAGAAACCATTCTCCACTTGCTGGCTTCGCTCGAAAAAAAAGAAACAGAAATCTACACACTCAGGAACCAGCTTGAGTTTTACACAATTTCAGCCAGCAAATAACCGGCACTTTAAAGCACTTAACAATTTCTTAAAAAAAGAATAATTAAACATTTGTTTGATAAATTCAAACAAATGTTTAATTTTGCGTTTTATTAAATTTATGGCATTTACAGAAAAGCATATTCAAATACTTGAAAAATCCGAAGAGCTGTTTGCTGAAAAAGGTTTTAATGGAACTACTGTAAGAGATATTGCAGAATATGCTGGCATAAACCTGGCCATGGTTTCTTACTATTTTGGAAGCAAAGAAAAATTACTGGAAGCATTATTCAGGAACAGGATGGCAGCAACGCAAATAAGACTGCAAAATATCATCAGCAACCAATCGCTCAGTTTTATTCAAAAAATAGATATCCTGATTGATGAATTTATTGATCGTGTAATTCAGAAACGTTGCTTTTATAAAGTGATGTTGCAGGAGCAGGTTATTAATAAGAACAAGGAAGTAATAAAATTATTAAAAGATTACAAGATCGGCTATGCGAAGCTGGTATCTACATTAATTGTTGAAGGACAAAAAGCAAAGAAGATCAAAAAAGACATTGACATTGTAATGTTACTTGGCACTATGACTGGTACTGTTACACAGATATTAATTAACCGGGATTATTATCGGGAATTCAATGACTATAAAAAATTATCAGACGCGGCATTTGAACAAAAATTAAGAACGAATCTAAGTGCCCACATAAAACATTTATTTAAAGCAACATTAGGATATGAACAATAGAATAAAAATCAAGGCGCTGTTTTTTGCATGCTTTTTATTTGCTGCAATGAATATGAATGCCCAGGATTCAACAAAGCAACTTACGCTTCAACAGGCGATTGATATGAGCATTCAGAATAGCAAGCATCTAAAAATATCAAAAGCAAAAATTGATGAAGCAACAGCTCAACTACAGGAAGCAAATGACAGCAGGTTACCCGATTTTAAAATTAGTGCCAGCTATTTAAGATTGAATAGTGCCAATATAGATTTGAAAACACAATCAAGTTCTTCAGGCGGTAGCAGCGGTGGTTCAACACCAAAAATAAACCAGGCTGTTTATGGTATAGCTAACTTATCAATGCCATTATATGCAGGTGGCAGAATAAAATATGGCATTGAATCTGCAAAATTGCTTAAGCAGGCAACAATGCTTGACGCAGAAAATGATAAAGATGAAATTACATTCAACACAACGAAAGCTTACATCAATTTATATAAATCATACGAAGCAGTTCTTCTTGTAAAAGAAAACCTTCAATCGTCTTTATCTAGAGATACTAATTTTTCCAATCTTGAAAAGAATGGATTGCTTGCAAGAAACGATCTTTTAAAATCACAACTACAAACATCCAATATTGAACTTTCACTTTTGGATGCAGAAACAAATAACAAGCTGGCAATGGTGAACATGAATCTCATGATTGGTTTACCGGAAAATACACAGTTGGTTTTAGACAGCAGTTTCATAAACAAAAAGCTAGATCTCAAAAACTTTGCTGATTATGAAAATTTTGCTTTGCAAAACAGGAAAGATATAAAAGCATTAAGCTTTAGAAAAAAAGCTACTGCAACAGGAATTAAATCTGCCAAAGCGATGAGTTATCCAACGATTGGCCTTACAGGCGGTTATATAGCTGCTGATATACCAAAATTTGTAAGTATTACAAACGCATTAAATATTGGCGTTGGTGTACAATACAATTTTGCCAGCCTCTATAAAAAGAATACAAAACTTTGGGAAGCAAAAGCAAGACAGGCAGAAGTAAATGCAAATGAAGAAATATTAAATGATGCAATACGCTCCGCGATCAACCAGGATTATCAAAACTATTTGCTTAGTCAAAAGAAAGTGGATGTTTATGAAAAAGCCTTTGAACAGGCGACAGAAAATTATCGCATTACTAAAAACAAATATGATAACAGTCTTGTTACAATAACAGATCTCTTAGAAGCAGATGTGTCCTTGCTTCAATCAAAACTAAATGTAAGTTTCGGCAAAGCAGATGCAGTACTTGCTTATAATAAACTATTACAAACAAGCGGATCATTATCAAAATAAATTTTTCAAAAGTTATACAATCAATTTTATGGCACAGGAACAAACAGAAGAAAAAGTACAACCACAGGCTGCTCCAAAAAAGAAAAGTAAAGGATTCATCATCGTATTGATCCTGCTTGTTGTGGGTGGTGGTTGGTTTGGATTAACAAAGTATTTTCATGCGCAACATCATGAGGAAACAGATGATGCTCAGATAGAAGCTAACATCAGCCCCGTGATCTCAAAGATCCCCGGCTACATAACAAAAGTATTTGTACAAGACAACCAAATGGTAAAGAAAGGTGACACGTTAATGATCCTTGATGACAGGGATATTAAAATAGTTGTTGAACAAGCTGAAGCTGCATTAGGAACAGCTAAAAGTAATCTGACAGCAGCTGAAGCAAATAGCAGTGCCGCAAGTAGAGGAATTAGTACAACACATGCAGCCGTAGCTACTGCAGATGCTCAAATTGAAGCTGCTAAAGTAAATGTATGGCGTACTCAACAGGATTACCAGCGTTATGCGAATCTTATAAAAGATCATTCTATTACACAACAGCAATTTGAACAGGCTGATGCTGCAAAGCAACAAGCTGAAAAACAATTGCAAATCCTGGTTGACCAAAAGAACCAGGCTAGTACGCAAACAGGTGTCGTTACTTCTCAAAGCAATGCTACTTCACAACAAATCGGCGTTGCAGGATCAATAATCAAACAAAGGGAAGTGGATGTTGAAAATGCAAAACTAAACTTATCCTATACCGTTATACTTGCGCCTGAAGCTGGTGTTGTATCGAAAGTTCCGATCCAGGTAGGACAATATTTACAGGCAGGACAACAATTATTCAGCATTGTTTTGAATAGTGACAAATGGGTGGTTGCTAATTTTAAAGAAACTCAGTACGATAGAATGCGGGAAGGTCAGAAAGTAATTGTACATGCAGATGCATTTCCGGGGCATGACTTTGAAGCAACATTAAGCTCCTTCTCCCCTGCTACTGGTGCTAAGTTTGCTTTACTGCCTCCTGATAATGCAAGTGGAAACTTTGTAAAAGTTGTACAACGTCTTCCGGTAAAAATTGATTTTATAAATAAATCAGATTCACTCATTCCAAAATTACGTGCGGGAATGAATGTGGATGTGGATGTACATTTAGATTGAGTTTAGAGTTTAGAGTTTAGAGTTTAGAGTTTAGAGTTTAGAGTTTAGAGTTT
>JBDTLP010000123.1:0-12800 GCA_039934735.1 Ferruginibacter sp.
TTTAAAAGGCCCTGATTTTTTTGATATAGAAAACTATAAGCAAATAACATTTACGAGTAACCGCTTTGAAAGAGCAAAAATATTTGGACATTATGAATTATATGGTGAACTCACTATGAAAGGTATTTCAAAAAGTATAAAGATGGAGGTTGAATTTGGAGGTGTAGTAAAGGACCCCTGGGGAAATGATAAAGCCGGCTTTTCTGTCAATGGTAGCCTTAACCGGAAAGATTGGGGACTTGTTTGGAATACTGCTTTGGAAACAGGTGGAGTGGTGGTTGGTGAAGAAGTAAAAATCAATTGTGAAATAGAATTGTTGAAAGCAACCTGAACTACCAAAAATATCTACGAACAGGTATAATCTCATAAACCTTCTAAAAAAGGTTAGATAAAAAGTAGCCAGGTTCCCGGTACTGGCATTGGTTAATCTTTACACTACGCTATAGCCAGCTTAAAAAAAATAAATGAAAACATCTGAAGAGATACGAAAAATAATTAAATCAAGCGACATGATAAAAGCTACAAAAAAATTGGCTATTTGTATGGATCATTCTACTGCATATGTAATGTATTTTACAGATGCGGGTATTGAAGAGAAAATTATGGGCTTAAAACTTACGCAAAAACAAAAAGTGTTGTCTGCTGAGCATGGCGAAAAAGGAGTACATCATAAAGAGCAGCATGAACAATCAGTTTACTATAAGGAATTGAGTGAGCTGATTAAAAATTATGGTGACGTTATTCTCTTTGGTCCTACTGAAGCGAAAGTGGAACTGTTTAATATTTTAAGGGCTGACAGACACTTTGAAAAAATAAAAATCGAATTACAAAATGCCGATAAGATGACACAAAATCAGCGATATGCTTTTGTGAAAGAATATTTTTCGCTTGAATAACATAGATATTTTGAGATGCATATTCTAAAACTGATTAAAATAATGCTGAGATGAAATATTTAATACATCAGAAATTTAATCAAAGATCTTCGAGCATATTTAGTTTTTTATTTTTCATTGTTTTGAAATAGGAGGGCGTAAGTCCGGTTACTTTTTTGAATTGACTGGAAAGATGTGCTACCCCGCTGTAGTGAAGTTTATCGGCTATTTCAGTAAAATTTAATTCATCGTAAATAATTAATTCTTTTACTCTTTCTATTTTATGAATAATAATAAAGTGTTCGATGGTTATGCTTTGTGTTTCAGAAAATATATTTGCCAGATAGGTATAATTGTGGGATAATTTTTTGCTTAAATAGTCAGAGAAATTCGTTTTAGGTACTTCTTCTGAATAGTGAACCATTTCAATGATCACAGATTTGATTCTTTCTATCAAAATTGCTTTTTTGTCATCCATCAACTCCAACTTCGATTTTAGCAGGATCTCCTTTAGTTTCTCCCGTTGAACTGCGGTAATCTTTTCCAATACATTCACTTCGCCTAAATTTATAGTAACGTAATGCAACCCCAGCTTTTTAAAAGCTGCCTGCACTACCATTTTGCATCGAATGCTGACCATATATTTTATATAGAGTTTCATTTTTGTCGCTTAATGTCAGTTATTTGAAAGGGATCGTGCAAAACATAGTCCACACCTATAAAGGCCATTGCAAAAATGAATGTTGTCCGGGTAATATCCAGCTATAAACCCTGCTGGCAGGTCTTATTACTCATATCCACTTTTAATTACGGTGGAAATCATTTTAAACTGGTTTTCTGCATTAAACCAGTGTTTAGTGTGGGCGGGGATAATTATCCCCTTTCCGAGGGTTAGTTTATGAAGCTTATCATTAATCGTAATTTCAGCAGATCCGTCAATGATCTGTATATAAGTATCAAAGGGGGATGTTTTTTCCGCCATTTCTTCACCGGCCGCAAAGGATGAAACAGTTATATTACCCGTAGTTTTTTTTATGATTGTCCTGCTTAAGACTGAATGGGGAATGTAATCAATGATCTCTACTATGATGTGAGTTTTACTTTTTACTAATTCCCTTGGGTCATTTATTTTTTTATGTTTTACGGTACTCATTTTATTTGTATTTCAGGTAATTGTAATACTATTAGTGTGTTATTAGTTCTTGTTCTCCTATTTAGCTTGCGAAGCTGGGATGCTTATATGGTTTGTACCTGAAGATAAAGGCCGCTATTAAAACAAAGTGCAAACTACTTATGCTTTTTTGTAGGAATAATAAACAGCGGTATTGTTGTATTGTGTAAAACATATTCTGTAATGCTTCCCAATAATATGTTTTCCAGCCACCGACGGCTATGCGATCCCATAGCAATCATGTCTGCATTTAATTCTTTTGAGGCAGCCAAAATTGTTTCTCCTACACTTCCTTCTTTTACCAGCGTTTTGATATTATCATCTCCCAGGTGCTTTTTAGTTTTCGCAAGAAAATCCAGGGATGTATTTTTTAATTCATTCATAATGCCAGGTGATAATAAATCTAAATTAGTATAACCACCAAATCCCATGATAGGGTAATATACTCCAGAGCCATAGTAAGAAGGATTGCAAATTACATGCAATAGGGTCACTTCAACATCCTTATGTTCACTGAACGATAAGCCAATTTCTGCTACTTTTTGTGCTGTAGGATCATAGTCCAGGGCAATTAATATTTTTTTCATTTTTATTCTCCTCGATCATCTTTAGAAAATAATCTTTTAAACTTTTTTGTCTATTTTTTTGATTTTATTTGTCTGCTTTATTTCAACAGTAATTCGATTGTACGTGTTTAATCAGATTGAAATAAAAATATAAAGTTGCGCTTTTAAATGTGCTGACTTGTTATATAATAATACAAAAGAATTCTATCATTCACACATTGGACAACTTGAGTTATTATTGGGACAGCCTTACTATACATACGATAGTAATATCTTACTCATTTTGATAAAATGCCAGCCTGTTATTAAGTTGAACAATATGCAGTTGCATATCCCGGATGCGTTGCAATAAGTAACTGATCGTTTCAATACCTTCGAGGTTAATATCCATCTCCTGTTGTAAACGCATGTGGTCTTCTAACTGCTTAAGCTGGCTTGCTGATACAAATGCTTTTTCCTCCATGTGTATAATATCTATAAGGCCCGATTCCCTCAGTGAATAAATAAAAGACAACTCAATATTATAGTACAAACAAACATCACTTAGTAATATCATGCTTTCCGATTTCATAATTTATTTCAGTTTAGATAATTCGGTGAAGAGTGATTTTTGTTGTTCGGTAAGTTGTACAGGTAATTGTATTTCATAAGTAACATAAAGATCTCCTGCTTCGCCTGGCTTTTTATAAACTGGAAAACCTTTTCCTTTAAGTCGGATTTTAGTACCATATTGTGTTCCAGGATTAACTTTCAATTTAACTTTTCCCTTCAGCGTTTCAACTACAGTTTCTCCTCCAAGTAAAGCAGTGTATAGATCTATCGTAACCCTTGTATATAAATCATTGCCCAACCGTTTAAATTCAGCGTGAGGCGTAATTATAAATGTGATGTATAAATCGCCTGCCGGGCCGCTATTTGCACCGGGTGCCCCATAACCTTTTAATTTTATTACCTGCCTGTTTTCAACACCTGCAGGGATTGTAATGCGGATATTTTTGCCATTTAAGGTGAGGGTTTGCTGGTGGGTTTCCATTGCTTCTGTAAGGCTGAGTGTAAGTTCTGCATGATAGTCCTGCCCCCTGAATGCTGTTTGCCTGCGGCGTTCAGATCCGCCAAACATAGATTCAAAAAAACTTGAAAAATCTCCTTCACCGGCACCTGTAAATTGTTGATTGCCCTGGTTAGACCGGCGTTGTTTTTCCTGTTCTTCAAACTGCTCTGCGTGTTGCCAGTCTTTACCATATAGATCATACTTCTTTCTTTTTTCAGGATCACTCAATACCTCATTGGCTTCATTTATTGCCTGGAATTTTTTGTGCGCTTCTTTATCGTTTGGATTAAGGTCAGGATGTAATTTTCTTGCCAGTTTTCGATAAGCTTTTTTTACATCATTTTCACTGGCTGTTTTTTCAATCTCCAAAATTTTATAGTAGTCAATAAAGTTCATCTGTATTTGTCTTTATATTTCTTTTCATTGTTGCCCGGTAAACAGTTTCAAAATCCTGAGCATGAGCGTTAAACCTCACCCCAACCCCTTTTCCCCGAAATAATCGGGATCTACGACAAAGGAGAGGGGCTAGAAGCCTTGCCCGGAAAGGGTTTCAAAAAAATATTGAGATTTTAATCGGACAACAGTGTTTTTTAATTATTTATTTTAAAAGTGTAATCACTTTTACTTTCATTGGTACTTTTTCAAATGCAATAAAAGTATTGACCATCATCAAAACAATAGATATTAACAAAGCTACTGTGGCCATTCTGACGCCGGTTGCATAACGCTTATTTCCTTTTTCTGTCATGATTACATTTTTGCTGTATGAACGGGCGTTGGCCTCAATTTCATAAAGCAATATTTCTTTGTAATTTTTGGTCAGGAGGTCTTTATACTTTGTTACACTGAATGCCTGGTCAAGTGGTTTTGATCTGAAAATACTAAGCAGTAAAAGAATAGACCCGATAAAAAAAGCGATTGGAACGATTGAAATAAATTGAATGATCTGAATATTTCCATCCATACCACTTAGAAAGAATGGTATGAACAAAGCTGTTGCACCAATAATGGTTCCTGCATAATAATGTTGTTGCCGATAAGAATCTACCTGCTTTTCAATAATTTCTTTTGAATTAACTGCCAGGAATTCCAGGTGTTTAAAGTCTTCCATATTGTTTTTTACTCAGTTGTCTTTCCGTCAAACACTTCGTCTTTTCTTTCAGCATCTTTTTTTGTTTTACGCAAAGTGCCATCCTGGTGGTTGGGTGGGCCATAGATTGTATATAATTTCAGGGCAGCGGTGCCAGTATTAATAATATTATGTTCTGCACCGGCAGGAACTACAATCACATAGCCTTCTGCAACATGGTATTCGTTGTTGTCGATGATACATTTACCTTCGCCACTTTCAAAACGGAAAAACTGGTCATTGTTTACATGTGTTTCCGCACCAATATCTTCTCCAGCCTGCAGGCTCATCAACACCAGTTGAAGATGTTGAGCTGTATATAGCACTTTACGAAAATTGTCATTGTCTAAAGTGAGTTGTTCGATGTTGCCTTTAAAACCTTTCATGTTTACTATAAATTTGAATGATGAACTTCTTTTTTTCCTGCAAGTATTTGTAAAAGTAATTTTGCGACAGCTTGGGAAGATGCCGGATTTTGACCTGTAATTAATAATCCATCGTTTTGTGTATAGGAAGTCCAGTTTTCTCCTTTGCTATAATGTGCTCCTAGTTTTTTCAATTCGTCTTCCAGTAAAAAAGGAACTACATTGGTTAAACCTACTGCCTCTTCTTCGGTATCGGAAAAACCAGTAACTTTTTTTCCTTTCACAAGTGGATGCCCATTTTCTGCTTTTACTTTAATTAAAGCGGCAGGAGCATGGCATACAAATGCAATTGGTTTTTGCGTGTTATAAAAAGTCTCAATCAACCTTATTGAGAAACTGTCATTCGCCAAATCCCATAATGGCCCATGGCCGCCTGGATAAAAAACAGCATCGTAATCTTCAGCATTAACGTCACTTAACATTAAAGAGAAAGCTACTTTATCAATTGCTTCAATATCCTCATAAAAGCGTTTAGTCGCATCCGTTTGGGCATCAGCAGCTTCGCTTTTTGGGTCAACCGGCGGCTGACCTCCGGCAGGAGAGGCAACTGTTATAATAGCACCCGCATCCGCAAGTACATAATAAGGAGCAGCAAATTCTTCAATCCAGAAACCAGTTTGTAGCCCGGTATTTCCCAGCTTACTGTGAGAGGTTAATACCATTAGTATTTTCATTGTCATTGTTCATTATTTTATTTTTAAAAATATAAACCACTACTTTACGTTGTCTTTAAAAAGGTCTTTGAATGCGGTGCCAAGTTCATTCATATCATGCCTGAACTCCCGTTGAAAGGATTGATTTTTTGCGGCAACATTTGCGTCAAACTCATTGATGTCGTTTTCAAATTCAGCATTTCGCTGTTGCATTTTTTCTTTTAAGTCCTTTAATTTCTTATTGGTCTTATCCAGGTTAGTTTTTAATGTTGCTTTTGCTGCATCATCCGCTTTTGTCATTTTCTTTTCAATTGTTATGACATCTTTTTCCATACCAGCGATAGCGGAATCTGATTCATTTTTGAAAGACTTCCAGTTGGATATCGCATTGGCCTTCGCAGAATCATTTGAAGTAATCACTGCTTCTTTTATGTCCTGCTTAGCTTCTTTTAAATTTTTGTCGGCATCGGCCATATCTTTTTTAGATGCGTCATTACAGCTAATCATCAATATGCTTATGAAAAAACCTGCTGTTACTGTACTGAGTATTTTTTTCATTTTATTTATCGGATGTTGATTTTTTATTCGCAAAAGAGTTGCAGGAATTTTCTTACTTATCCTTTATAAATGCTATGTTCACCAGGTAAATTCATGCCAGTTGCAATCCTTCATCTGTTGTTGCCAAATATTTTCGTTTTAACTGACCTCAACAATAATTTCCGGAATTAAATGAATTATTGTTTTAACAGAATTGGCAAGAAAGCAAGCTTTCTCACTCATTTCTAAAATCCGGATTGCTTTTTCAGCATGCATACTTACGGCAATGGTTAAAAGCGGTTTTAACGTTATCTCCGTTACCTGGAATTTTCCTTCTGACATAGCAACTACCCCAACAGCATTGCATTTAAAACGGATGAATTCAAATTTTGAATTTTCTGCAATCGCTAAGAATGAAGTCATCAAACAACTATTTACTGCAGCTACAAATAAATGTTCGGGTGACCAGATACCTGCCATGCCTTTTGGAAATTCTGGTGGAGTAGCCACTTCGATTTCATGCGTTAATACCGGAGAGGTTAATATTCCTTTTCTATCTTCACTCCATTCCAGGTTAACTTCATAATTATGTATATCAGGCATGTTTTTTTATTGAAATGATTCTAAAGCAGGTTTAACTAATCCATGTATAATAAAAGAGGCTGTTCACAAATCATGATGCAACCTCATTTTATTTATTAAGCAAATGCATACTCGTATTCAACAGTCAAATTGTTTTCTAAAGCCCAAATGCCAGGTGCTGCCCAGGCAATCCTGCCCGCTTCTTCTTTTTGATAAATAGAACCAACTGTTCCTGACAGTGCTACTTTGTGATCCGATACATTTACCTCAATATTTTTATCATTCAATGCCCAATTCATTGCAAGTGCATCTTCTACAGCAGTTTTCTCCACTGCATCTTCTGATATCGACCTAATTGAAATATTGTTAGATACACCAATCACGCCCATCAATTTTTCAACTGATTTCTTTGCAGCCTGTTTTTCATAATTCCATTCTGCTTCACCATCCAGCGTTACCCATCCACCCTCTACCGTTACCTTTAGTTTGTCGTGCGGAATTTCCCAATTCCATTTCCAGGCATTCATTACTTCGTTTGCAATTTCGGTATCGGTTTTCATGGACATGGAATTACCAAACTTTACTTCAATTTCCTGTGCAATTGCTTTTACGCCAATTACATTTTTAGCTGCATTTTCAGCTTGTATTTTTTTTGAATAGACATCTACAATTCCTGTAAGCGTAATGACACCGTCTTTGGCAGTAACGCCTATCTCTGCAGCATGTAGCAATGGTTGCCATTTAATGGCATTAAGCACCGCTTTCTGCAGATCTTCGTTCGATTGAAGCATTATTTTATGTTTAGTTTGTAACTGAATTATTACGTTTCAAAGGTCACTTTATCTAACATGAGAAGTATTATAGAACTTTAGAAATCAATTGTATCATTCACATATTGTATAAATGTCTATAATAGTGAATATTGATAAAGTATCATCACTTATATTTCGCTATCACGCCGAATATTTTTTTAATAAAATATTTATCATTTGTATTTTTTTGGACAAAGACAAGAGCTCATTTTACCAATTAGCTGAAGTTTATTATTTAGCTTACTGCTTTTGCCAGCAAAAATGCTGCTGCCGCTGCAATAATACCAATGGATGCCACCTTAATCGTTCCTTTTAAAAGTGGTTGGCCTGTTAGCTTGCTTTTAAAATATCCAAATAAGATTAATGCTATAATAGTGACCGTGCATGACCAGTAAAAACCCGTGCTGTTATTTTTTGTAATGATATAAGGGAATAAAGGAATAAAACCACCAACCAGGTAGGACAAAGCGATAGTTATTGCACTTTTTTTTGCTTGGCCTGAAGGGGGTTTTTCCAGCTTTAATTCGGCCTGCATCATAAAATCTACCCAGCGATCTTTGTTTTTGCTTATTTGCAATGCTACCTGTTTGCTTAACTGGATATCAACACCCATTTCTGTAAGTGCATCTTCCACTTCCTGCAATTCGAATTCAGGTACGGTTTCAATTTCATCATACTCTCTTTTGAGTTCGGAATTGTAGTGATCTCTTTCGCTTTCTCCTGCCAGGAATCCACCCAACCCCATAGAAATACAACCCGCTGCTATTTCAGACAAACCTGAAACAATGATCAGGTGATTGGTATTGAGTACGCCACTTAACCCCGCTGTTAAAGCAAAAGGAACGGTGAGTCCATCAGACATACCGATAATAATATCTCTCACCCTGTCCGAACTATTATTGTGCTGCTCAATCATTTTTACAATTCCTTATTTGGATTTTATCGTTTAGGCCAAATGTATTGATGTACCACGATAACTATTTACTCTTCAAGATAATCGGCAGTTTCTAATTTCAACTCAGGAGAAAATTCATATACTCTTGGAATACCTGTAGCAATATTTACATCAGCAATTTCCGTTGCGCTAAATCCGTCCAGGTACATCCTTAAAGCCCTCAAACTATTGCCATGCGCTACAATGAGGATGTTTTTATCTGTTTTTAACTGAGGTTCAATAACAGTTTTATAATAAGGAACCACCCTGTTGTAAGTGTCTTTAAGGCTTTCTCCATTTGGTGGACAGGTATCATAACTTCTTCTCCATAACAGCACTTTATCTGCACCATATTTATCTGCTGTCTCTTTTTTATCCAATCCCTGAAGATCGCCGTAGTTTCTTTCATTCAACGCATTCGATTTTATTACAGGAATACTCTTTCCCATTTCATTTAGAATTATAGCAAGTGTATGAATAGCTCTTCTTAAGATGGAAGTATATGCCATATCAATGATGTAATCTTCCAAAAGAATGCCTGCAAGCCTGGCTTCCCGTTCACCCAGTAATGTTAGATCTATATCCACTTCACCTGTAAACTTGTTCTCAAGATTCCAGGTGGATTGACCATGTCTTAATAAAATAAGTGAAGGCATAAAATTATTGTTGATTTTGAAATTTTGTTTTCATCTTATCAATTTCTCCACGCAATGCATCATTTGCTTTACTAACGGCAGCTTCAAATGTTTCTTCTTCTTTTTTTACAAATAAATCGTTGCCTGGGATTACTAATCTTATTTCGCAAACTTTGACTTCATCCGAACCTGATTTTTCAATTTTGAGAAATACTTCTGCCTTTTCGATCCGATCATACAGGTGCTCAAGCCTGCCAATTTTAGCATTGATAAATTTGGTCAACGCATCTGTTATAGTTACATCCGGCGATTGAATTATTATTTGCATAAGTTGTATTTTTTATTATTTAATGATTTGTAATTGTTTCAAAATCATGAACAGCTTTCTATACTTCACCCCAACCATGTTGTCGATACACATCAATAACAATAAAAGTGATTTTGTTTCTCACCATTTTTTCCATTGTTGTAAGCGAGGTAGCACCTCCTTATGAAACAATTTTTCCTGGTACTGCATATTATCATTAACTGGATAATATTCATGCCCGTAGAAATTATAAAAACTGGTTTTCATTTTAAGGAATTGATGGAGATAATTGGAATGACAGCACGTTTTGCTGTTATATTTAAATCTTTGATAGCTAAAAAAACTTCCCAACTAATGAGCGCTCCAAAAAAACACCATACAGAAATTACATAGTTCTCAAAAAATACCATGGTGATTACAAACGACATTAAATTTAACAAGCCAAGGCTGGTCATTCTTTTTCCTCCGGCAAGAAAAGGAGGAACAATCGTCGCTAAAAAATAAAATATACTTGCAACGATGCCTGATAGCCCGGCAGGAAAATGAAGTTCGTAATGAATATGCAGTGGAGTGATGGCTGCACTAACAGGATAGAACAAAACCTGGCAGGCAAGAGAAATGGAAACAACAAAACCCAATACAGATAATATTTTCAAAGCTGTTTTTCTTTGCTGATGTTCTTCAATTAATAAAAACGAAAATGGCACCCAAAATGGCCATACAGCCTGGGCCAATAATAAAAATATAGTGATGGGTATTTTTTGCCAATGGTTATAATCCGGGTGGTTAAGTGATAACCAAACAAATCCTTCTGTGAGTTGCTGAAATGCAAAAATGATGGGGATTGCTGCAAAAGGAATTTGAGATTTTGTTTTTACCATGTTTAAGGAGGCGACACCCGCAACCGTTAGTATTGCGGCTGCACTAAAACTTGCGGTCATTGAAAAACACATGATTATTTTTTTGAGTTAGCGTGAAATAATTATTTGATTATTGTAACAAACTCACTCAATGGTTCCCTTACTTTTTTGAGTTTTACCAGCCAATCTGTTTTTATATCCCGGTATCCCAGCGCTAAAATGGCGGTGCTTTTTAAACCTTGCTTTTTTAATTCAAGTAATTCGTCGAGCGCTTCGGGATTGAAGCCTTCCATGGGTGTTGCATCTACCTGTTCATTTGCGGCGGCTATCGTTGCATAACCCAAACCAATGTACGATTGCTTTGCAGCGTGTTGAAAGTGTTGTTGAGGTGTTTGCTTTTCAAATAACTTCAATAACATTTTCCTATAATTGTCTGTCGTAGAACCTGGCATTCCTCTTTGTTTATTGATGTAATAGAAATGATGATTAATTCTTTCTTCGGTATAACTGTCCCAGGCTGCAAAAACCATTAAGTGTGATGATTGTTCTATCACTGGTTGATTCATCGCAATAGGGGATATTTTTTTCTTTAGCTCCTGGTTGCTTATTAAAATAATATTAAAAGGTTGCAGCCCTGATGATGATGGGCATAACAATGTAACACTCATGATTGAATTTATTTTTTCATCCGGAATGATTTCATTCGTCATTGCTTTAGTAGCGTATCTCCAATTTAAAATTTCCGTCAAATTCATTTTCGTATTTTATTGATTGTTGTCTGGTAAACAGTTTTAAAATCCTGAGCATTAGCGTTAAACCTCACCCCAACCCCCTCTCCCCCGAAATAATCGGGATCTACGACAAAGGAGAGGGGCTAGAACCCTTACCAGGTAATGGTTTCAAAACAATATTGAAATTTTAATCGGACAACAGTGATTTTTATTATTTTAAGCCATTACTCCACCATCTAAAATTATTTGTGTGCCATTACAATAACTGGAATCATCAGATGCCAGGTAGATGAATGCTTTCGCTACTTCTTCGGGTGTGCAAAGTCTCTTCGCTGGTGTACCGGCAATCCACGCTTGATGCACTTCCTGTGGTGCTGCTTTTAATAAAGGGGTTTCCACATAATAAGGACAAATTGCATTGGCCCTTATGTTTTGTGTAGCATATTGTACTGCGATATTTTTTGTAATGCCCAACACACCGTGTTTTGCAACAGTATAAGGAACCAATCCATGCTCCGCTTTTAAGCCACCAAGCGATGACATGTTTACAATAACACCACCGCCTTGTTTTAAAAACTGTTGCAACTCATATTTTACGCAGTAAAATTGGCCAGTTAGGTTTACGGCAATTAACCTGTCCCATGCAGCTTCCGGCATATCGTGAATGCCCGAATAAGTACCACCAATACCAGCGTTGTTGAAGGCCACATCCAATCTTCCATATTCGGCAACAGTAGTGAGTATTGCCATTTTAACGCTTTCTACATCCGATACATCAATAGGAACAAACTTACAGAAAGCCCCCAACGATTTTATTTCTGCAATCGTTTCTTCATGATCTTTGCTGGCAAGATCAGCAACTACAATGATAGCGCCTTCTCTTGCAGCTTCTAATGCCGATGCTTTACCAATGCCGGAATTTCCGCCAGTGATAAACACTATTTTATTTTCAAGCTTTTTCATTTATCAATTGGCTTTGTGATTAGAGCCTTACTTAACTCAAAACCTTTTCTTTTAATCAGTTTGTAATTTGTGACGGGTGATTTTATTTAAACAGCAGTAAAAGGAATACTTTTTAGTTTGTTATGATAACTTTCATTGTTTTTTCTTTTACAGGATTGCCAAACACTTCATAAGCTTTTTCTATTTCGTCTAATTTGAAATGATGCGTAATTAATTTTTCAGGTTTCAATTTTCCAGATATCACTGTTTTTAAAAGCATAGGTGTTGTATTGGTATTTACCAGGCCCATGGTTAGTGTAATATTGCGTATCCACAATTTTTGAATTTGTAAATTCACAACATTTCCGTGTACCCCAATATTTGCTAGATGGCCACCTGGACGAAGAATGTTTTGACAAATATCAAAAGTGGCTGCCATGCCTACGGCTTCAATGGCAACATCAACACCATCTTTTGTTTCTTCCATAATCCTTTTTACAGCATCTTCTTTACTTGTATTGATCGTATGGGTTGCACCAAATGTTTTTGCCAAAGCCAACCTGTTTTCATCTAAATCAATCATATAAATT
>JBDTLP010000124.1:0-12740 GCA_039934735.1 Ferruginibacter sp.
GTCCGTATCATCCGCGTTCCAATCCTCGGTGTCGATCAAAATCTCAAATAAGAAATAAGAAACAAAAAATAAGGAATAAGAAAGGATAACAACCTCTGAAATATTATCTGCGATATGTTGCGCCAGCAACATTAATCCGTGATCATCCGCCCAGTCCGTCTCATCCGCGTACCTATCCTCGTAGGCGATCAAAATCTCTAATAAGAAATAAGAAACAAAAAATAAGGAATAAGAAACGAATAACAACCTCTGAAACATTTGAAACCCCTGGAACCCCTTAAACCTTTTTACTCACAACACTCATAATCCAATACCTCTATCGCTTTATCATAAAATTCTTTTGCCCGTTCTGCAGTACTACCTATACAAACCATTCCCAGTTTTCCAAATTCAGAAAGCGCACCTACCAGGTGAAACATAACACCTTCCTGCGCTGCGCCATCATACATGAGTGAATTGAACATGGCAATATCAATAAGATCATCGGGTGTTAAACCTATATACTTCTCACTGGTAACGTTATCCGAAGCAAAATAACAACGCTTGTTTCCGCTGGCTGTAATAAATTCGCCGCTATCAGCATGGTAATTTCCATCTGTTAAAAATTGCAGCATCAGGAATGGATGTGTAGTGCCGCCTTTGCGCAAGTTGATCTCAATGGCATAATGTTTCCAGCTACCATCATCCTGTTTTACAGAAATAAAATCAATGGCGAATCTGCCCATCACCCCTTTATCTACGAGTGTTTGTGCAATCTTTTTTCCTGCAGCCCCAATCTCAATGCTGTATGCATCATCCGCAGGAAAGATGGCACCCAAAAATATCTGGCCCTCATCGCCACCAAGCATTTGATCATGCGTACTTACAATATCAATTTTTTTATTGGGGTTGATAACGCATTGTACAGAAGGGGACATTTTTATTTCACCTTCTAAAAATATTTCTACAATGCCGCCCATTTCATTGAGCTTATCAAAAAACAATTGCACCGTTACATCCGATGCAACTGGTTTTATATGTTCCGATAAACTATCGGCAATATTTTTTTCAAGCTTATCATCAATGGCGAATTCGGGGTAACGATAGATCGCATTTCCATCACCACTAAAACCATCATTCATTTTTACAACTGCTTTGCGCAATGCAGGATATTTCCTTTTTAATGATGCCAGTGCTTTTACAATATCTTCTTTTGTATTAAGATCTTCAAAACCATCTGGCAGATCAATACCTGCAGCCCTGAATGTTTTACGGCTGCCTGATTTTGATCCTTCATAAAATTTATCAGGGTCAGTTCCAAACAAAGGAATGCCCAGCTGAACCGCCATGGTTTTTTCCAGGTTGGTAATATTATAACAGGTAAGGTGAGACGATGCAATGTCGGAAATATTTTTCCTGATTGTTTCCATCAGCCTTGGGCGATCCAATACTTTTTGAGTAAGTGGTTTACTGGATGAATCAAAACAACTGAGCAGGGTGAGTCTTTTTCTTGCATGTACGCCGGTAATGCCGGGCAACAACGTAAGATAATAATCAATGATCGTTTGCGAAATGGGCACACTCGTAATATAAATGATCTTTGTAAGCGGCATGCGCAATAGCATGAGCAGGCAAAGCATTCTTTCCTCGTAATGCACAATGCCTTTTACCTTGGAAAGTATTTCCTGGTCAAGGGAAAGTGATGGAAGAATGACAACGGTGCGGGGAGCAAGTTTATCTGGAAACACTTCTTCATATTGCTTGTTGAGTATTTCCTGTATATTATTAAAAGCAAGTTTTTCTTCTGCTGAACCAGGAACAGGAAAATGGTTATTCTTTACAAACGTTTTCCTGTTGATGTTTAGTGGTAATGACATTGCAACTCTTTGGAAGTAAGATAGCAAAAAAATCTGGTGATTTGAAGATTTGGAAATTCGATGATTATAACCACGAAGGCACAAAGACACAAAGAAAATAAACTTTATGTCCTAGTGCTTTCGTGGCAAAAAAATATTGAAAGATTTGATAATTCTTTTATAACCGCCGTTTGAGTTTGCAACCGCCGACAGGGCTTGCAAATTCATAATTAATAATTCTTAATTCTTAATTCTTCAGGATCTGGCTGGTGATCGTCGTATCAGTTATTTTATCATCATTTGCAAGCAGCATCGCTTTACTTAAAATAATGGATAATCCTGCATCACCTTCAAAGGGAAGGAATATATTTTCTTTATTTTCCTTTGGTGCCCTGTCCGGCACAATGCATAAATACTGATCGTTTGGTTCCATCAAAATATTTGTACTTCCAAGATGGATCTTATAGGTTCTGAGTTTACCTTTTACAATCATGAATTTATCTTTCAATGAACTTACATGGGCAATTTTTAATCTTGGTATCAATCCTTCGAGAATGGATTTGCGTGTTTTTGCTACCTCAGTAAGATCTCCAAATGAATATGCCTGCCAGTAATCACGATACCCGGGCAATCCGCCTGTATCACTCCAGTTAGGATCATTGCCTACACTTGCCACACCAACAAAAAGATCAGTATCACGCATGATCTCAGAAAATAATAATGCAGGTATATCAATCAATGCTTTCACTTCGTTAGATACCATATCAGCAAACCTTACCTGGTCAGTAGCCACATATAGCCAGATGCCGGTATCGTTCATTGCATTTTCCATTGCGACTTCATTGATCCAGAATGATGCTTTCAATCCATATTCCTTTAGATCAATTGTAGCTTGCTGGTTACCGCCATTATCAAAATTTCCGATAACAGAATATTTCCATCCTCTTACATTAGCAAGCGAATTGAACTGCTGCTGTTTTAAAATATGCGCTGCCATGCGGTTGCTATAAGTACTGGTATTGATCTCTGCGTCCGTAAGCAGGTACACTTCACGGTAAGCTTGTTTAAGAGGTTGTACAATTTTATGTTGAATCATAAATTCCCGCCAGGCTTTTATTTCATCTACAGTCGAAAACACAGGATGCCATAATGAGACCCGGGTGTTTTCATCCAAAATAATTTCTGACGCTTCTGTTTTAGGATCGCACCATTTTCCATCTAAATAATACAAGGCCTTTTTATTATTATTCTTTTCAAATATCCAGATCAATTTTTTTGCAAGAAAACTCATCAGGCCATGAGAGAAATAAAATTCATTGAAGTTTATACCTGTCATGGTACGATCGGATTTAAACATACGATCCAGCCTGTCACGCTGTGTACTAACGCTAAGCGCTACTTCCTTCGTGGTTGATTTTATTTTCTTAAGTTTAGCAGGATGTTTATCTTTTATTAAAGCTGGCTCTGTTTTTTGCGGGCTTCCATCTGGCTTAAACCAATTCAATGTAGTTTTACCCACAGCTGTAATTTCAAGTATTGCCTTGTATCCTTCAAGTTCGTATTCCCTTTTTCCATTCAGCAGGCCATGGTCATCCACTGCCATATCTTCTATATCATGCATGGAAACTCCCTGGGCAGCTGCAGCTTCCAACAGGTATTTTTCAATCAGGTTTTGTAAACTGCTTTGTGTAACACGTAAGCGTAGCCGCGAAAGATATCCGACGCCATCCAGGCCTTTTGAATTTGCCAGTACATAAACACATGCATTACCCAGTAGCGTTGATACAGGACCAATGCCGGGAATTTTTTTATAGGTTCGTTCAGCAAGTTTAGAAATGTTGAGCAAAGTCGTTTTATCATGAAAATGTACACAGGCCCATAAAAATCCTTTTACGGTGGTAGCATTAACTGATTCAATAAATTCATACTTCAGCACATGATAAAACGGGTCTACAACTTGTCTGCCTTTTATTGAGACCAGGAATACAAACCAATCGTTCACATGCAGCTTGAATTTATCTGCTCCGTATTCTTTGAATAATAATTTAAATTCATCCAGATATTTTTTTGAAGGTTTTGCACCGCTTGCCTTTTGCGCCTGCAACATCATTTTAAACCACTGCTGTTGCTCTTGTTCGTTCAATGATTCGAGAAATGTGTTGGCATATAAAGCGAATTCATCCTCTCCAACAAAAAACGTCGGCTTAACTCCAACATTGTCTTTGTTATTATCAAATAGCACTACTTTTATTTTTTCAAGCAGTTTCGATTTCTCCTTTTCCGTACCTGCATAATTATTTTCTTCTAATTTTTCAAGTAATGCAACAAGTGTATCGTTTAAGTGATCAGAAAGGCCACGTTCTTTAATTTGTTTTTCTATTTGATTAATAAAAGAACTTATGGGCCAGAACAGGATATTTATATTATGCCCGTACATATCATAAGAGAAAAAAGCTGATGCAATTTCCCTGATGTCCTCATCATCCAATAGCAATTTTGTTCTGAGCAATTGTCGCATGAAAATATTTGCGACCTGGCTACGTTGGTAATTTATATTGTCATAGCTATATGAACGATCATTTCTTTTAGAAAATGAATCAACCTCGATAATCGCTGAAATAATAAAATTCTTTTTTTGCTTGTCAGTCAGCAACATTAGCTTTTCAGCAAATACATTTACATCGCTTGCTTTTAGTGACCACCAGTCCCGAAAATTTTTAGCAAACAATTCTGCATAAGCTGCCCGCATCACTTCTTCGTATTGTGATTCAGGCTGTGCCGTTGTATTACTAAATGCGGATTTAATAAAATTAAAGATTCCCATAACCAGGTCGGTTAACCGCCTACAAGTGGCGTTAGTTTTATAAAACTTATGTTTGTGTTTTTGTTTATTACAATCATTTGCTCTAAAGATTCGGATTGGATATTATCTATCAAAATAAAGAATCCATTTTTTTGAAAAGCATCAAGGGCAACAAGCAATTGTTTCTCCTCATCTACTTTTTTCCTGCTTTTTAATTTATAGCCATTGAGTGTTTGTTCTGCATCTCCTGGCTGAACAAGGCCACGGAAATATTCGGGTTGCTTTTCATTGTATGCACTTACTTCAGCCTTAACACGTGCTTCGATTATAGCAGCTACCGTTCTTAATTCACTATCGAAAGTGATCGACAGCTCGTTTACCATTTTGCCTGTAACTGTTTCATCCTTTATAGTAAGTGTAATAGTAGCCATAAGATGTTTTTCTAAAAATAATGCTGAATCTTAGATTTATTATTAACCTCACCCCAACCCTGCTCTCCCGAAATTATCGGGATCTTCGACAAAGGAGCGGGGCTAGAACCCTTACGAAAAATAGTGATTCTAAATTCTACATTCATAATTCTAAATTCCAATTTCCCAATGCCTTTCCGGAATTTCCACATCTAAAAATCCTTTTTTAATAAGCATATTTTTAAAATCTAACTGTACCGGGTATTCGCCATGTACAAGGAAAAGTTTTTTCACTTGTTTAGGATCCTGGCAACTGAGCAGGAACTGAAGAAGATCTTCATAATCTCCGTGCGCACTCATACTGCGCATCTGGCCGATCTCGGCATTAACTTCGTGTACCTGTCCAAAAATGTGAACTTCTTTTGGATGCTCCAGCAATCTTCCGCCTAAAGAATGAGGTTCACAATAGCCGGTAAGTACTATGCTGTTTCGGCTGTTCTCAATATTATTACTAATATGATGTTTTACCCTTCCTGCATCTGCCATTCCGCTTGCGGAAATGATGACGCAGGGATCTTTATAATAATTCAACTGTTTGGATTCATCCACCGAGTTAATAAATTTCAACCCATTAAATCCAAACGGATCGTTATCAGTTTGTAAAACTTTTTGTATACGGGCATTAAAATATTGTGGGTAGTTTTTTACAATTTGCGTTGCTTTAATGCTAAGTGGACTATCAACAAAATATTGCAAAGGAGGCAGACGGTGTTCAAGCTCCAGTTGATTGAGCGTATATAAAAGTTCCTGGGTGCGACCAACACTAAATGCCGGTAAAATAAGTTTTCCTTTTTTTTGCAAACAGGTTTTGTCAATCCATTCAAGTAGTGCATCGGCTGTTGGGCTACTGTCATCGTGCAAACTATTTCCATACGTTGATTCGAGTAAAATATAATCCGCCTGCGAAAAAGTAGCAGGGGATTTTAAAATGAGGTCACGGTAACGCCCAACGTCGCCGCTGAAAGTGATACGTGTTTGTTTTCCATTTTCTGTAATCTTTAAATGTACAACTGCGGCACCAATAATATGCCCGGCATCAGAATAACAAAATTCCAATCCTTCTTCTATTTTGAACCAATGCTCATAATCCACGACAAAAAATTTCTCAGCAGCAAGCAGTGCATCGGGAGTTGTGTATAATGGCACCAGGTATGGCTGGCCCAGCAGCGCCCTTCTTTTATTTTCGAATTTTATATCATTTTCCTGGATACCCGCAGAGTCTTCCATTAAAATCGCTGCAAGATCTTTGGTTGCCGGCGTTGCGTACACATTTCCTCTATAGCCATCTTTGATCAATTTTGGAATAAGCCCGCAATGATCAATATGCGCATGTGAAAGAATTAAGTAATCTATTTCGGAAGGAGTAAATCCCCAGGTCTTATTTAATTCTTCTGTTTCATCTCCCATACCCTGGAACATGCCGCAGTCGAGTAAGACTTTTTTTCCGTTGCTAAGTGTTAAGAGGTGCTTTGAACCGGTAACAGTTCTTGCGGCACCGTGGAATGCTATCTTCATGGCCCTGTCCCCCGAAGGGAATCTTAATTCGATTCACCCTGATGCATAGGTCAGTGTTTATCGAACGAAGTTTTTATAAAATTAAAAATGATTTCTATGCAAATCCGGCCCCCTGACCCCCGAAGGGGGGACCTCAATTCGATATTCTCTAATTAACATGAAAGAATATATAAAATGAGGTTTTAATTATTTTAATGATCAACTAAGTTAAATTAAAAAGAACATTGAAAATTCAAATAGAGCAACATCCTAAGTCCCCCCTTCGGGGGTCAGGGGGCTACTGCCAGCCACGCCATCATCCCCATCCCTTTTTCAATCGCCCGTTCATCCACATTAAACGTTGGCGTATGAACGCCGCTTGTTATATTTTTTTCTTTGTTTCCAACACCAAGCCTGAAAAAACAACCAGGAATTTTATGAGAATAAAATGCAAAGTCTTCTGCACCCATTCTTAATTCTGTTTGTGATACATTTTCAGTACCCGCATATTTTTCTGCATTGATCATTGCTTCAGCACTCAATGCTTCATCATTTAATACAAATGGATAACCGATATCTACCCGTACATCTACTTCTGCACCCATCGCATGTACAAGTTCTGTGGTTTGTTTGATAATAAGTTCATGTGCTTTAAACCTCCATGTTTCATTCATGGCCCTGAATGTACCCATCAACTTTACTTCTGAAGGAATTACATTGGTGGTATTTCCCCCCTGGAAAGATGTGATCGACAATACAGAAGGATTGAAAGGATCATTGTTCCTGCTTATGATCTGTTGCAGGCTCACTATTAAATGTGATGCAATTAATATTGTATCGGCAGTAAGTTGTGGTGCTGCTGCGTGTCCGCCCTTACTCTTTATCGTTATATAGATTTCATCTGCACTGGCCATTACCATACCGCCACGAAAACTAAATTTTCCAACTTCCATTCCCGGATGTACATGCAAGGCAAATATTTTTTCTGGTGCAGGGTTTTCAAGCACGCCTTCTTTTATCAGCAAACTGGCACCACCCGGATTTTTTTCTTCACCGGGTTGAAAAATTAATTTCACCGTTCCTTCCCATTCATCTTTCAGTTCATTCAGAATTTTTGCTGCGCCCAGTAAACAACTTGTATGTACATCATGGCCGCAAGCATGCATCACCCCATTTTTTGTTGACTTGTAATCAACGTTATTTTCTTCTATGATTGGAAGCGCATCCATATCTGCTCTCAATGCAATAATTCTTTTGGAAGGATTTTTACCTTTGATCAATCCAATTACACCCGTTGTTGCTTTTACTTCAAATGGAATTTGCCAGCTTGTTAATTTTTGCTGAATGAATTTTGAAGTTTCGAATTCCTGGTAACTTAATTCGGGATTGGCATGTAAATGATGGCGTACCTCAATCAATTCGGAAGAATAGGAAGTTGCGAGGGATTTTATTTTATCAAGCATGAAGACAATTTGGAAATTTGGTGATTTGGAAATTTGATAATTAGATACTTCGAAATTAAAGAACCTATTTGAACTTATTATTATAATAATAAAAAAAATACGCAGGCTTTCATCATTTCCAAATTTCCAAATCTTCAAATTTCCAAATCATATACTTTAACTAATGAATCGGGATCAATCATCCGCCGCCGGCTGTTTGTTCTTATCAGGTTTTACCTCCACCATTTCCGGAACAACATAAATATTTCCAGAAACGATTTTCAATTCTGCTATTTGTTTTTTCATTTTATCTGCATCATCCTCTAATAGAAAATCTCCAAATTTTAATTTTATATAAGGGGATGCGAAGGTCATGTAAACATTCTGATCAGGAAATAGTTGCATTAATTTTGCACGTACCTGTATCGCCTGAGCTCTGTCGGTTGTGCTTAGAATAATAAGCCTGTAGCCTTTTTCAAGACGAATTTTATTTGCAAGCCCCTCATTATATTCAGCCATTTTTTTTCCAAGAATTTCAATGCGATCATCCTTGTTTACAGTTATCATGGGTTTTGCAGATGAGTCTGTGTTATTTATTTGTGCCTGGATTGCTGATATCATTATTGTCATCAATGCGAACAGTAGAATCTTTTTCATTTTTTATTTTTATCGGTAAGGTTTTTTTCAAAAATCATTCCAGCTTTGGATGTCTGATGTAAGATGTCTGATGTAAGATGTCTGATTTCTTTATAATTCAAATATCGTTCGTTTCATCGAACTCTTTACATCTTACATCAGACATCAGACATCAGACATCAGACATCAGACATCAGACATCTTACATCAGACATCAGACATCTTACATCAGACATCAGACATCTTACATCAGACATTCTCCATGTTTGTTACAATCCTGTTTGCGCCTGCTTCTATCCATTCATTTGCAACTGCATCATCAATAACATCCCCTACTTTTAATTGTATGGCATTAGCAAGATGTGTGCGTATTAATTTCAATGTTTCTATCGTGGTTGTTTTTTCAGCATAACCTGAAGACAGCTGGATAAAATCTACTGCCGCTGCACCATAAATATCACAGCAAGTTATGATCTCCTCTTTGGTAAGTAATGCTGCTTCAATTATAACCTTGATTGTTTTTTCACTTTTTCTAACAACAGTAAGTATCGTATTAATTTCTTTGGCGAGATACTGCCAATCTTTATTTTTTAATGCCACCAGGTTAATCATCATATTGATCTCATCTGCACCATCTACAATTGCCAAAACCGTTTCTGCCAGTTTTGCTTCAATAGCATTGTAGCCAAATGGAAAGCCAGTTACGGTAGCAATTTTTACATTGCTCCCGGTAAAAAATGCTTTTGCTTTTTTTACAAACATAGGAGGAATACAAACTGCTGCAAATTTAGATTGCATTGCTTCATTGCAAATGCGTTCAATATCTGCTATTGTTGTGATAGGACTTAAAAAACTATGTTCTATAAAAGACCCAGAAATCATGATTCAAAAATAACAAAAGAAAATTTGATAATCAGGGGCTTTTCTTTTTAACCACAGAGTGAAAAGAGTTTTTTAATGGAGTTTCATAGAGTTTCTTATTAATTATTTATACTCCGTGAAACTCAATATTTATACTCCATTTACTCTGTGGTTAAAAGAAAAGCTTCTACCATCAAAAAGTTTCAATCATGAAAAGAAGTAAAAAAATTACTTTTACATCATGCTTAAATATCTCCTTCCCGTTTTATTCTACCTCTATTCATCTACAATTTTTGCACAACAGCTCAAACCTGGTTTTGACAAACAGGAATTCATTGAACTGTTAAAGATCGGTGCAAGAACATCTGCGGATAGTAATTATTTTAAAAAAATACCCGCCCCACAATATTCTACACTTGTATATCAATCAGCCACTGTAGGTTTTGATAATCTTTGGCAACTATGGCGCACAAAAGATAATGTTGCCGTCATCAGTATAAGAGGCACTACTAAAACAGTTGTAAGTTTTCTTGCAGATCTATATGCAGCAATGGCGCCTGCAAAAGGAACGCTGCAACTGGAAAAAGATTTTACATTCAACTACAACCTTTCAGATAATCCAGGATCGGCAGTGCATGTAGGTTTTCTTATAGCGATGGCTTATCTCTCCAGGGACATTTTACCAAAAATAGATTCCTGTTATAAAACGGGCACAAAACAATTTATCATTGCAGGCCATAGCCAGGGCGGTGCTATTACTTACATGCTCACTTCTTATCTTGAAAGTTTGAAGAAAGAAAACCGTTTACCAAAAGACATACGTTTTAAAACATGCGCAAGCGCTTCTCCAAAACCGGGTAATTTATTTTATGCTTATGATTTTGAAAACCTGACAAGAGATGGCTGGTCATACAATGTTGTCAATTCAGTTGATTGGGTGCCTGAACTTCCCTTCTCTATTCAAACGCTTGATGACATGAATGAGACCAATCCATTTGTGTTTAGCAAAAAGCTTATTAAAAAACAAAAGTTCCCGCTCAATATTGTACTTCGCAGTGCTTACAATCAAATGAGCAAGCCCACAAAAAAAGCACTCAAAAATTATAAAAAATGGCTGGGGAAAAGATTGGGGAAATTTGTAAAGAAAAGTTTGAAAGAACTTACGCTGCCAGATTATTTCAACAGTAATAGTTATGTAAGAACAGGAACAACGATCGTACTCGTTCCTGATTCATCTTATTTTCAAAAATTCCCGGAGGTCAAAGACAGCATCTGGCACAATCATATACAGGAACCTTATTTGTTTTTAACAGAAAAACTACCGGATAACGATCAAGCAGCCACGCAGTCAGCACCTACATCGAAATTAAGTGGCACCTGGCAGCTCGATTATATAGCCGGAGAAAAAATTCCTTTAGATAGTTTGTATCCGCAAAGAAAACCTTCTCTTGTTTTCAATGTTGATAAAAATGAATTGAATGGATTCTCTGGTTGTAATCCTTTCAGTGGAAAATTAAATCTTACGCAGAATAAAATAAGTTTCACAGGGCCAATAGCCATTACAAAGATGAGTTGTACTGGTTCAGGTGAACAAATATTTTTAAAAACACTTATCTCAGTAAATTCTTATTCTGTAAATGATGATGGATTAACATTGGTGATGGATGATATGGCGGTTATGCACTTTAGCAGAATGTAAAATGAAAAATAATGAATGTAAAATGAAAAGTTCAGTCTGTGACAACCCCTTAAATGTCGCATTAAAAAAATATTAAAAGACATTATCTTTGTCCGTACACTTAGACTGCTGAATTAATTTAATTTATTATTTGATTAATTCCCTTTTTGAAAAAAAATATAGGTATGACGAAGGATGTAAGAATAAATACGCTGAACATTGGATTAATGATCTTTAGCTTAGTTGCCGCATTTCTAATGCCTTTTGAAGTATTTTTATTTGCATATGCTTTTATGGGCCCACTGCATTATTTAACTGAAATAAGCTGGCTGCACGACAGGCAATATTTTGCAAAAGGAAAATATGATTTTCTTGTCTTATTAGGGATCGGGATAATATTAAGTGTGTGGGACCTTGCCAGCAATTATCATCTCTGGCCATTTAATAGTGAAGACAATAAAACAATGGCGCATGGCTGGAACATCTATCAAAAATTAATGTTTATTGCTTTCTTCAGTGGAATTATTGTTGCATTTGTAAAAAATCATTTATTAAAAATTGTCGGAATTGCATTTGTATTCTTTTTGTCGCTTGGTATTTATGGACAATTATACAATGATAGGATGGCCAATAGCAGGGATGAAGGAACATTGACCATGCTATTAACTTCATTTGTACCTACACTGATTCACGTGTATGTATTCACTGGTTTTTTCATGTTGTTTGGCGCTTTAAAAAGCAGGAGCAAATCGGGTATCTGGTCCGTTGTTGTTTTTGTGATTTGTCCCATTCTTTTATTTTCATTATTCAGGGAACAGTCTTTTATTCATGTAACAGAATATGGCAAGGGTGCTTATGGCAATCCTCTTTCCAATGAAGGTTTTTTTAGTTTAAACCAGGAGATATTGGAAAAATTCTTCGATCAAAAATTAGTTGTACCCGCGAGCATTACTACTGACGCACAGTACCGGGTTTTTTATGATAATGAATGGACGCGACTTGTCTTTAATTCATCAACAGGAATATTGGTTACGAGGTTTATCGCTTTCGCTTACATGTATCATTACCTCAACTGGTTTAGTAAAACAGAAATTATTCGCTGGCACAAAGTACCTAAATCAAGATTTATTGTTGTTATCATTTTATGGATTATTTCCCTGGCGCTCTATGGATATAGTTACAAAGTAGGTTTACAATGGTTATTCTTTTTAAGCTTTACACATGTACTGCTGGAGTTCCCGCTGAACTTTACATCAATGGTTGGTATTGGAAAAGAATCAATCGCAATTGCAAGGAATGGATTTAAGCCCCTACCCGCTACGGTTAAGAAATAAATGTAGCATGCAAAATATATAATGTAAAAGTGATCAGGAAGCTGGTCACTTTTTTTATTGGCTTTCTATATAAGATACTTGCAGGCAGCAGATGATTGGAACGCGGATGATACTAAGCAAGAAAAGCAAAAATAAAAAAAGCATCCACTTTCATGAATGCTTTTTAATTTTTAATTCTTAATTTTTA
>JBDTLP010000125.1:0-12689 GCA_039934735.1 Ferruginibacter sp.
TTTTAGCAAAATTGTTCAAATTTTAAAATGGGTGTCCCAGTGCGGAACACAGGAAAATATTAAAGATTGCATTTTCGATTCCCGATTGCCGATTCCCGAAATAAAAATAGCTACAAAGATTTCACCATTGACTATTCACCATTCACCACCTATATCGTCCACTCCATAATCTCATTCTCCCATCCCTCTTTATAAGGGGCAGTAATTTTAATATAATTATCTGTGTAACCTTCCATCATCCTGTTCTTCCCGGCGTTTTCAAATAATACTTTTCTTTTTTGCCCAATGTGTTTTGCAGTAAATGCCTGCATTTTGGTATAGCTTATATTCCGGAGAATCTTGTTTCTTTCATTGCGAATGTGAATGGGAACAACAGGATTCAATGTTAATGCATGTGTATCGTCTCTTTCAGAATAGGTGAATACATGCAGGTATGCAATATCAAGTTCTTCTAAAAATAGGGCGGTTTCTTTAAAGTCTTCATCCGTTTCGCCGGGAAATCCAACTATGACGTCGGCGCCGATACAGGCATGTGGCATCAATTGTTTTATCAAGCTAACTTTTTCTGCATATAATTCTCTCTTATACCTGCGACGCATGGCCGCTAATATTTTATTGCTCCCGCTTTGCAAAGGGATATGAAAATGAGGCATGAATTTTTTGCTGTTGCTTACCAATGCTATCATTTCATTGCTAAGCAGGTTGGGTTCAATGGATGATATCCTGAATCTTTCTACCGTAGCATATTGATCAAGCTCTTTGATAAGATCAAAAAAATTCTCTTCATATTTTTTCCCACCAGTATATCCTTTTCCAAAATCACCGAGATTAATACCAGTAAGTACAATTTCTTTTGCACCACCAATTGCAACATCAGAAACTTCTTTCAATACATTCTGGATGCTATCGCTCCGGCTTTTTCCCCTTGCCATTGGAATGGTACAAAAACTACAGTTATAATCACAGCCATCCTGCACTTTTAAAAATATCCTTGTCCGTTCTTTTAAAGAATGCGTAGCTGTAAATGTATTTACATCTTCAATATCACAACTGCAGATCTTTGCAGCATCATTCTTAGTTAATTCTTTAAGGTGTTCAGTGATATTGAATTTTTCTGCAGCGCCCAGCACCAGGTTCACACCAGGAATAGAAGCAATCTCTTTCGGTTTTAACTGGGCATAGCAACCTGTGATCACGATCATCGCTTCCGGCGCTTTCTTTTGTATGCGGCGAACCAGGTACCTGCATTCTTTATCTGCATTATCTGTTACCGAACAGGTATTGATCACATATACATCTGCTACCTCTTCAAAATCTTTTTTTACAAAGCCATCATTTTCCAGCAATCGCCCGATAGAAGTGGTTTCGCTGAAATTCAGCTTACAGCCAAGTGTATGTAAAGCGACAGTTTTGCTCATGGCCGCGAAAATACGTCAATTTGATGATTTGGTAATTTGGTGATTTGATAATTAACAGCCCTTAATATGCAAGTGTATTTATCATCAAATTATCAAATTATCAAATCACCAAATTGCTTACCTTGCACCGTGCTAAAAAAATACCTTCCATTCATATTATTGCTGGCTGCGGGAATATGCTTGTATTGGATAAAAGCACACCAGCGTGGGGTCACGACACATGTACCGATAAAGGTGGAAACACCTGCAGCTGAAAATGCACCAACAGCTGCACCGGCCTCTACTGAAAACGATCCCATTGACCGAAACATTCAACACCTCGTTTATAGCAAACATGCCCGTTGCAGGATGGATTGCAGGCATATTGATGAATCTGAAGTGAAGGAAATATTAAAAGAAGGTATCATAAACTATAGTAAGGTAGAAGAGGATGATAAGGGTAAAACGTACCCGTTGGAAGGGACCACTCATGATAAGCAGCATGTACGCATTGTATTTGCGCCGCATTCAAACGAATTGGTAGTAGTAACCGTTATTGATCTTGATACAGAATGGCCATGTGATTGTAAATAGTTATGCTTAGAGATTACATCTTTAACGCAAAGTTGTTTTAAATAAGATTTAATAATTTTAATTGTTGTTTGATAATCGTGTTTAAATGAAGATAAAATCTTTCCTGGCAAAACCTTTTGCCAATTACATACATCGACAGATTAAAAAAGGGATGATAACGGCGGTTGCAGATCAGACAAAGATCTTTAACCAGCTCATAAAGACCGGGCAAAAAACACAGTTCGGCAAGGATCATAATTACACTTCCATAAAAACACATGAAGATTTTGTAAAGCAGGTTCCGATTCGTGATTATGAAGCATTCAAACCTTATATTGAAAAAATAAAAGAAGGCAGGCATAATGTTTTATGGACAGGTGTACCTATTTATTTTGCTAAAACAAGTGGTACTACGAGCGGTGTAAAATATATCCCGATCACTAAAGAATCTATCCAAAATCATATTAACACAGCGAGGAATGCATTGCTTTGTTACATGGCTGAAACAGGCAATATAAAATTTGCCGATGGTAGATTGATCTTCCTCAGTGGTTCGCCTGTATTGGAACGTATTGGCGGAATTCCTACCGGGCGGCTAAGCGGTATCGTGAATCACCATGTGCCAAAATATTTGCGTGCCAACCAGTTGCCTTCTTACGAAACAAATTGTATTGAGGACTGGGAACAAAAACTGGATAAGATCGTTGAAGAAACGATCAATGAGAACATGACCCTTATCAGTGGCATACCACCATGGATGCAAATGTATTTTGACAGGCTGATAGAAAAATCCGGAAAAAAGATCGGCGAATTGTTTCCCAATTTCAGCCTGATGGTACAGGGTGGCGTAAATTTTGAACCCTATAAAGCGAAACTAACGGAGAGCATTGGCCGTAATATTGATACCATTGAATTATTCCCTGCCAGTGAAGGTTTTTTTGCTTTCCAGGATTCACAGAAAGAACCGGGTATGTTGTTGAATACCGATAGTGGTATCTTCTTTGAATTCATTCCTGTTGCAGAAATACAGGATGAAAATCCTACAAGGCTCACACTTAAAGATGTAAAAGCAGGAGAGAACTATGCCCTTATCATCAGCAACAATGCAGGTTTGTGGGCCTATAATATTGGGGATACGGTAAGGTTTTTATCAACTGACCCTTACAGGCTTATGGTGAGTGGTCGCATCAAGCATTTTATATCAGCATTTGGCGAACATGTAATTGTAGAAGAAGTAGAATCAGCAATATTAACTGCCGCAGCCGAAGATAATATTCACCTTACTGAATTTACCGTAGCACCTTATATTAGTACTGATAAAGGAAAAAGCTATCACGAATGGTTCATTGAATTTGAGAACTTGCCTGCTGATCTCGACAAATTTGCAAAAAAAATAGACGACAACCTTCGCCATAAAAATGTTTACTACGATGATCTCATCAGCGGAAATATTCTGCAGCCTTTGAAAATAACACTAGTACAAAAAAATGGTTTCGTAAATTATATGAAAAGCATTGGCAAGCTTGGCGGACAAAACAAAGTAGCAAGATTGGGAAATGACAGGAAGATAGCGGAAGCGTTGAAAACTTTTACATACCAGCTTACGTCGGAGCAAAATTTATGATGTCTGATTTTATGATGTCTGATGTACGATATCTTTAATCTGCGAAATAGTTAATCATCCATTTTATATCAGACATCATAAAATCAGACATCTTACATTTATGAGGATTATCAACACAGCACTATGTTCCTTCGGCATGAGTGGCAAAGTCTTCCACGCTCCATTCATTCACCTGAATAAAGGATTTAATTTATATGGTGTTTGGGAACGTTCACAAAAAGCAGCAGCAGCATTATATCCTTCTATTATTTCTTTTAATTCTTTAGAAGACATGCTCGCAGATGCAGCAATTGATCTTGTAATTGTGAATACGCCCAATTATACGCATTACGATTTCGCAAAGAAAGCCTTGCTGGCTGACAAACATGTGGTTGTTGAAAAATCGTTTACCGTTACCGTTAGTGAAGCAGAAGAATTGGTTACCCTTGCTAAAGAAAAAAATAAAAAATTATCTGTATTTCAAAACAGGCGCTATGACAGTGATTTTAAAACTGTAAAGAAAATTGCGGATGAAGGATCGCTGGGTAAAATAGTAGAAGCAGAATTTCATTTTGATCGTTTTAATTTGAACCTCAGCCCGAAACAACATAAAGAAACAACCAATCCAGGTTCAGGATTGCTACACGATCTTGGTCCACATATTATTGACCAGGCATTGTATCTTTTTGGAATGCCGCAATCTGTGTTTGGCTTTTTAAGGACGTTGCGGCCATTATCGGTTGTGAATGATTATATAGATATGCATCTTTTTTATCCTGGCTTTACGGTGCGTTTAAAAGCCGGGTTGATTGTAAAAGAAATTCCGCCTGCTTATAGTCTTCATGGAACGCATGGTTCTTTTGTAAAATACCGTGCCGACATCCAGGAAGATGTTTTAAAATCAGGTAAAGAACCCAACTCAAAGGATTGGGGCACTGAACCCCTTGAAGCCTCAGGAATACTTAATATTATTAAGGATGGGGAAACGAGCCGTACAAAAATAACTTCTTTACAAGGTAACTATATGGAGTTTTATGATGGAATTTATGAAGCAATCGTCCATGATAAAAAATTACCAGTTAGTGCAGAGGATGGATTGAATGTGATGAAGATTATTGATGCTGTACAGAAATCTCAGGAAGCGAGGAGCATTGTATCTGTTTTGTAAAAGGAAATCAGCTATCAGAAATCAGACATCAGCTTTGGCCTCAAGTTATAGAAAATAATTACATCATGAAATACATCTGATTTCTGATTTCTGACAATTGATATCCGTTTGTAAGAACGGCATTTTAGAGGAGATACTAGAATCAAGAACATCTGATATCTGAGTTCTGACATCTGATTTCCTACCCCTTAATAATTTTTACCAAGTCCAAATGCTCCATTGCACCATAATTACATTAAATTGCCTCTCATATATAAATAATTCAAAATAAATTCCTTGATATGACTGGAGCTGATGCAAAAAAACGCATAGCGATATTTGGTTCTACAGGTTCGATCGGCACACAGGCGCTTGATGTGGTTCGTTCCAACCCGGATATTTTTGAAGTAGAAATATTAACTGCACAAACAAATGATGAATTATTGATAACCCAGGCATTGGAATTTAAACCCAATGCTGTCGTGATCGGCGACGAGAAAAAATATGAAAAAGTAAAAGCTGCATTGGGCTCTACACAAATAAAAGTTTTTTGTGGTGAAGCTGCATTGGAAGAGGTTGCAGATTTTGATACGTATGATGTTATGATTGCAGCTATTGTTGGTTTTGCAGGATTGAAGCCTACACTAAAAGCGGTATCAAAAGGAAAAATAATTGCACTTGCCAATAAAGAAACGCTGGTAGTCGCTGGCGATATCGTGATGAAGATGGCACTTGAAAACAGGGCACCGATCATTCCGGTTGATAGTGAACATTCCGCCATATTTCAATGCCTTATTGGTGAAGCAAGAAATCCCATTGAGCGTATTATTTTAACTGCAAGTGGTGGACCTTTTCTTGGTAAAAAACCAAATTTTTTGGTGAATGTAAAAAGAGACCATGCATTGCAACATCCCAATTGGACGATGGGTGCAAAGATCACCATAGACTCTGCAACCCTTATGAATAAAGGGCTTGAGATGATTGAAGCAAAATGGTTATTCAATTTACGGCCTGAACAAATTGAGGTTGTGATACATCCTCAAAGTGTGATACACAGCATGGTTCAGTTTGAAGATGGAAGTATAAAAGCACAAATGGGATTGCCTGATATGAAATTGCCGATTCAATATGCACTCGGTTTTCCGCAGCGTATAAAGAATGATTTCCCAAGGCTTAATTTTAGAAAATATCCTGCGCTAAATTTTGAAGAACCTGATTTTAAAACATTTAGAAATCTTGGGCTCGCGATCGAAGCTTTACAAAAAGGGGGCAATGCAGCATGCGTACTAAATGCAGCAAATGAAATTGCTGTTTGGGCATTTCTTAAAAATCGCATAGGGTTTCTCGATATTACTGCAGTGGTAGAAAAAACCATGCACGCAATCGGATTTATTAACAATCCTACATTACAGGAATATTTTGATAGCGATGGTGAGGCTCGTAACTTTGCAGCTTCGTTGATGAAGTTGTAGAGCAACGTTTAAGAAGTTTAAGGTTTAAAGCGTTTCCCGGATCTAAAACAGTTGCGATTTGAAAGACTTTAAACGTTAAACGATCTAAACCTTAAACCAGCAACGAAAAATTAACTAACAAATTAAAAACACACCCCCTCACCGGGCCCAGTTCTAAATATGACGTTATTATCTATTGATTGGTCGAGCGTAGGATTAAAGGCTGCGCAATTATTATTATCTCTTTCCATTCTTATTTTACTCCATGAGTTTGGACATTATATAACTGCAAAATGGTTCAAATGCAGGGTTGATAAATTCTATTTATTTTTTGATCCATGGTTTTCCATTTTTAAAAAGAAAGTAGGTGAAACTGAATATGGAATTGGCTGGTTGCCACTTGGTGGTTATGTAAAAATTGCCGGAATGGTGGATGAGAGTATGGATAAAGAAGCACTTAAACTTCCACCTCAGCCATGGGAATTCAGAAGCAAACCAGCCTGGCAACGTTTGATCATTATGCTTGGTGGAGTTACTGTAAATGTATTGCTGGCGTTTGTTATTTATGCAGGTATTTTAATGGTTTGGGGTGAAGATAAAATTCCAAATAACTCATTAAAGAATGGAGTTTGGGTAACCGATTCATTGATGTACAAAATTGGTTTAAGAGATGGCGATAAAGTGGTTGCTGTAAACAATGACTCTATTAAATATTTTGATGAAATTGCTAAAAAAATAGTTTTTAGCGGAGGAGGAGAAATTGATATCATCCGGGATGGTAAATCAGAAAAAGTAATCATACCTGTAAATTTTATCGGGCAACTGGTAGAAAAAAAGAAATCAAGAGGCAGTTTGTTTACACCAAGATTACCCGCTATCATGGGTAAATTTGAGAAGGAGGATACATCGGGAGCAAAAAAAGCGGGACTTCAATATTGGGATAAGATCATAAAAGTAGATTCGTTAAACATCGATTATCTTGATCAGATGGCTGCTTATTGCCGCAACAAAAGAAATCAAAAAGTAATTCTTACAGTAGAAAGAAATGGTTCCCCGGTTTCTGTTACTGCACAATTAAATGATGATGGAAAATTACTTCCCCCACATTTAACCTACAAAGAATATGATAGCCTCGGTTATTTTAAAAATCAGCACACAGACTATGGTTTTTTCAGTGCTTTCCCTGCAGGGGTTACACTCGCAGGAAATTCTTTAAAAGAATATATTGATCAATTTAAATTAATTCTATCACCCAAAACAGAAGCATACAAGGGTCTCAGTGGATTTAAAGGAATGGCAAATGTATTCGATGGTAGCGGTTGGGATTGGCAGGGCTTCTGGTCAATCACTGCGTTATTTTCAATCATACTTGCATTCATGAACCTATTGCCGATTCCTGCATTGGATGGGGGGCATGTACTATTTACATTAATAGAAATGATCACCGGCCGCAAACCAAGCGAAAAATTCCTTGAATACGCACAGATTGCCGGCATGATCTTTTTACTTGCGCTGATGTTGTATGCAAATGGGAATGATTGGTTTGGATGGGGAAGGGGAAAAGGGTAATAAAGGTTTCAGGCGTTTCAAAGGTTTCAGAGGTTTAATAAGTTGATAGAGTTAATAAAGTTTATAAATTAGTTGTTGCTATTTTATTATTGACTTCAATCAATACAAACAACTTATAGCTAATAGCTCACAGCTTATAGCTTGCCATTAAAAGTTTCCGCTCACCATATTTCCCAACTGCCAATAAAAAACAGTTCCGTACTTTTGACCCATGCGTAAAACGCTTAACATCCTTCTCAATTCTATCAGGCTTACTTTCCAGGAGTTAATGGCGAATAAACTTCGTAGTGCACTTAGTCTTACAGGTATTGCATTTGGTATATTTTGCATCATTGGTGTACTTGCAGCAGTAAACAGTCTTGAAAGAAATATTCAATCTGAAGTAAAGAGCCTTGGTGATAATACCATCTACATTGATAAATGGGATTATAGTGGTGGACCTGATCAGCCATTCTGGAAATTCAGGGCAAGGCCCGTGATGAAATATGAAGAAGCTGCTATGATCAAACAACGATCAGAATTATTGTATGATGTTTCTTTCTTAATGCAAACAGGTGGAAGTATTTCTCATAAAGATGATATCATTCAAAGTGCAGGTGTGTATGGAATCACTGAAGCGCAAATGAATATTCAACCGATCAAATTTGCTGATGGACGTTTTTTTTCTTCCAGTGAATTTTCTGCCGGAAGCAATGTTTGTTTGATTGGGTTTGCCAATGCAGAAAGTTTATTTGGGACAACCGAAAGAGCTCTTGGGCAACAGATCGAAATCAAAGGAAAAAAAGCAACTATTGTTGGTGTAATAAAAAAAGAAGGTTCAAATTTTATCGGATGGGATTATGATGATTGCGTGATGCTTCCTTATAAATTTTGCAAACAACTTTTTAAAGAAGAAAATTCAAATCCTATATTGATTGCCAATGGTAAAAAGGGTGTTACACCTGCTGCACTCAGCGATGAATTAAGGGGCATTATGCGGCAAATAAGAAAGCTTGGACCAAAAGAGGAGGATAATTTCTCACTCAATAGTGTTGAAGCATTTAGCCAGGCCATCACAGGCTTTTTTTCGGTGTTGAATATTGTGGGTTCCATCATTGGTGGTATTAGTCTTATTGTTGGGTTGTTTGGAATTGCCAATATCATGTTTGTTACAGTAAAAGAAAGAACACCTATCATAGGCCTTAAAAAAGCAATCGGCGCAAAAAAAGGTTCTATACTTTTTGAATTTTTATTGGAAGCGATCATCCTTTGTTTTCTTGGTGGTGCCTTCGGATTATTTTTTGTTTGGATCGGCACCGTTATATCATCAAAATTATTGCACTTCCCAATTTATATATCTGTCCCCATGCTCATCATTACCATATTTGTCTGTCTCACCGTTGGCATCATAGCCGGTATTTTTCCTGCATCAAAAGCAGCGAAGATGGATCCGGTTGTTGCAATTAGAAGTTAACCCCCTCAAACCCCCTCCGCCCCCTAAAAGGGGAACCTAGTCTCTAATACTTTAAAGTTTATTTTAAATTTTAGTGTTTACGTTTTTTAATCTTTAGAATTTCATTTTTTAACGGTCAGCACCTTATTAATTTATATTTGCAACATGAACGGAATCAATTTGGGGTTTGGGGGTGGGCAGTCGGTGGTCATCCTTGCTATAGAATCGTCTTGCGATGAAACTGCCGCTTCCGTTTGTGTTGATGGAAAAATACTTTCAAATATTATTGCTACACAACAAGTGCATGCACAATATGGTGGTGTGGTTCCAGAACTGGCCAGCAGAGCGCATATGAAGCATATCGTTGCAGTTGTAGATGCAGCATTGAAAAAAGCAGCATGTAGTTTGGAAAATATTGATGCTATCGCCTTTACACAGGCACCCGGACTTATTGGTGCATTGCTGGTAGGAGCACAATTTGCAAAATCATTATCGCTTGCATTGGATAAACCATTAATTGCTGTGCATCATATGCA
Organism: Ferruginibacter sp.; assembly: GCA_039934735.1. Taxonomy (GTDB): domain Bacteria; phylum Bacteroidota; class Bacteroidia; order Chitinophagales; family Chitinophagaceae; genus Ferruginibacter. Next base: position 9,709 of record JBDTLP010000125.1, read on the forward strand.
GGCGCATGTATTGGCAAATTTGATTCCGGAAAATAAACCGGCATTTCCATTTCTATGCTTAACTGTCAGTGGCGGACACACGCAGATTGTTTTGTGCAATTCACCCTCTGAAATGAAAGTGATTGGCCAAACGATTGATGATGCTGCAGGTGAAGCTTTTGATAAAACAGCTAAGATACTTGGACTGCCTTATCCTGGTGGCCCGCTCATAGATAAATATGCAAAAGCAGGCAATCCCAAAGCCTATAAATTTCCTGAGCCACAGATCGCCGGACTTGATTTTAGTTTTTCAGGATTGAAAACATCGATCCTTTATTTTTTACAAAATGCTGGTACAAGTACTGTGTTCAAAGAAATATTTACAGCAACAGAAGAAGAAAGAAAAGCATTCATTGAAAATAACCTGGCTGATATTTGTGCTTCTGTACAGGAAAGAATCGTGAGTATCCTTCTTAATAAATTAAAAAAAGCTGCTGAACAAACCAGTATAAAAAATATTTGCATTGCAGGTGGTGTAAGTGCCAACAGTGGTTTGCGAAATGGAATCAAATCAATGGGTGAAAAACAAGGATGGAATGTTTTTATACCTGCATTTGAATATTGTACAGACAATGCTGCGATGATTGCTATTACAGGATATTATAAATTTTTAGCAAAAGATTTTGCGGATTTGAGTGTGAGCCCCTCGGCGAAGGCGGAATGGTGACGGGAATCGGCGATCGAAAATCTGCAGTAATTGAATAGGTGAATGGTCAAGCCTTTGGAGTATTTACGTTTTTTATGCTGACTTCTGATTTCTGAAATCTGATATCAGATTTTAAAGCTTCAAATAATACGAACCCAACAACGCTTTAAACACTTCTGTATAATTTCTGTCCCCATCGTGTATCACCAGTTCATTACTTTCAACAGGCTGTATATTTTTATTTGAGAATAAAATTACAGAACGAAAATATTTATGAGCAGGTGATTGTTTTAGGAACAATGCTTCGTTGATAAATAAATTATTTCCTGTTAGCAATGATGAAAAATATTCTGTGCGATGGTATGGAATGAGGACAACTGCGTGGCCATCGATTGTTACATTATCTTTTATAAAAGAAACCAGCTCATCCAATTTTAAAGTAACATCATGTTTAGCCGCATTTTTATTTTCATCACCAGATTTCAGATCATCTTCAAAAAAAGGCGGATTACAAATGATGAGATTGTATTTTTTATTTGAGTTGAATTGCTGAAGTGGGGTATTGATGATTACGATTCTTTCTTTCCAGGGAGATTGCAAAATATTTTCTCTTGCTTGTGTTACTGCATCTTCGTTTATTTCTATTGCATCAATATGAGCAGTTGTTTTTTGTGCAAGCATCAGGCTTAATAAACCAGTACCACAACCTATGTCTAAAATATTTTTAATAGAATCAAATTGTAGTGCCTTTGCTGCGGCCCATGCTCCGAATACACACGCATCTGTACAAACTTTCATGGCGCACTTGTCCTGGTGAATGGTGAATTGTTTGAAGCTGAAATAATTGTTACCCACAAAATTAATTTGAAGATTTGGTGATTTGAATATTTGAAAATGAAAAACTTCAAACAAGATGAACTTAATCATCAAATTGACTCATCATCAAATTATCAAATCAATTGTAAGCGTATTCTTTCATGTATGCATATTCTTCCGTAAGATTTCCATCTTTTACAATGGTTGCTTTTTCAATGATGCTGCTATTGCCATCAATAAGATCTTTTAGAACATGCTTGATCAGTTGTTCGCCAAAGTAACGGCTTGCATCTCTTGGTAATTCATTGGGAAGATTGCCAACGGCCATGATATCTACAGAGCCAGGAATGTAAGGAGCTGTTTTTGAAAAAGATTTTTTGTCAACACCATACACTGGATCTTCAATGGTTGAATCACCGATATTGCAGGGAACAGAACCGCCCATATCATCTGTAATGTCAGCGATTGTTTGTATCCTGAAATCTGCTGAAGCAATATCTTCCAGTTCAAATAAACGTGGTATTGATTTTTCCCAATAGATACCGTTCATTAAAAGATCTGTGTGTGGTAAATATTTTTTGAATGTACAATTATAATTTGCCGGGTTGTGATGAAAATCTTCTCTTGAATAAGTTCCGGTCAGCTTATGTGAATAAAGATCGCCCCCTTTCAAATGGATATAAGCAGGGTAGGAGAAACTTTTATTTAAAAACTCATCTGCTTCTACTTCATGAATGCCGAGCAGGTTCATGATCTCTAGAACACCATGAGCAACTCTGCCACTACCCGTAACCGCTATTTTGATATTCGGAAGCTTCAGGCCAAAATAAGTATGTATCAGTTGCTGGAAACTTTTGCGGCCATTGATGCTGTCAAGATTATAAGTGCCTGTTCTTTTTCCATAAGCCCTGATGCCATTGTGTGCACCAACGATACCTGCAAAAAAACCAAAACCGATGATTCTTTTTCCATCTTCATGTTCCAGGCATTCGTAATCAATGAGGGTAATTTTTTTTGCGATGATCGCTTTTAGTAATTTCCGATTATACGACTGTAATTTTTTTGTATGAGAGAAGAACAAGTAAGTTTTTTCTTCAATCAACATATTTTCCGGTACTTCTTTAATCCCGAGTAAAATATCACAATCGCTCAAATCTTCTTTCACTTCTACGCCAGCAGAAATGTATTCCTTATCACTAAAACAACGTGTTTCACAAGGCTGTACGGTGATTTCAATACCAGGCTGGTTTTTCAAAAATCTACAATGAGCAGGTGTGAGTGCCACCCTGTTATCCGCAGGGATCTTTCCTTCCCTGATAAGTCCAATTTTTAGCATCGCAATCTTTTAGGCGTGCAAGTTAAATGTAAAATGTAAAATGTAAAATATAAAATGTAAAACAGCGAAAGCCTGGTCAATCAAATCCGCTAAACTCTAAACTCTAAACTCTAAACTCTAAACTCTAAACTCTAAACTCTAAAC
>JBDTLP010000126.1:0-12686 GCA_039934735.1 Ferruginibacter sp.
ATGTATGATGTATGATGTATGATGTATGATGTATGATGTATGATGTATGATGTAAATAAGAATCAGTGAAGATAGCTTTAATAATTGATGGGTATTGTGGTATCAGTTATTGTCGGCTGCCAGCATTTGATTAAATCAAAATTTTGTTTCTACGGGTAGATTCAATTCGGCTATCAATCCCAGCGGTTTATCAATTAATTGTACAGAAGCATTCGAGCCTTTTATTTTATTTAAAATATCAATTCTTGCTTTGGTGATCTTCATGCCCAGTGATTGTTTCTGTTCATCATTATTTTTTGTTTCAGTAGCATGTAGCCTGCCAACGCCATCGTCTTCAATAATACATTGCAACATCTCATTCCTGCTGTTAATGGTCAATGATATTTTACCCACTCCTTCTTTTTGAGCGATCCCATGCCAGATACTGTTTTCAATAAATGGCTGGAATATCATAGGAGGAACTAAAATATTATTCGCATCAATTTTTTCATCAACATTTATTTCATAAGTGAATTTATTATTCAATCTCTTTGCCTCAAGTTGCATGTAGATCTCCAGCATCTTCAGGTCATCTGCAAGCGGAATCACTTGTTGTTCAGAATTCTCCAATGTCATCCGCATCACTTTCGCAAATTTTGTAAGATAGGCATCAGCCTCCTGCGGGTTGTTCTTTGCTATAAAATCGCTGATAGAATTTAATGAATTGAAAATAAAATGCGGATTCATTTGCAGTCGCATCACTTTCATATCGGTATCTATCTTTTGTGTTTTTAATTCGGAATCTTTTATTTTTGCTTCAGCATCACGCCTGCGTTTATAAGAGTATAAGAGTAATAGTGCAACTAAAATAATAAGAGAAGCACCGCCGATTAAAAAATTTCTTATGGTTTCCTGTCGTTTTATTTCTGCTGCATGTTTTTCATTTGTTATCGCTTGTTTTTTATCCTGCTCGTGCTGCATTTCCAAACGTGTTACCTGTTGTTTACTTTCATCGCTCTGCATACTATCATTTATATTAGTATAGCTTTGTGCATTTATGAATGCATTCTTGTAGTCATTTGCTTTTTCATAGGCAGCTCCAAGTACCCTATATGCCTCCCTCCTAAACTGTAACGAATTGACCCTTTCAGCTATCTCCAATCCCTGCTTGCCATAAATGATAGCACTGTCAGTTTGATTTAAATTCAATTTAACTTCAGACAACCCAATAAAACTTACTGCTTTTAAAAGCATATTGCCAATTTTTTCTGAAAGAGTAACACTCTGGCTAAGATAAAATCCCGCCTTTTCATAATCTTTACTATCAATATAAGCGACGCTCAATGCATTCATAGCACCTGCCGTGATCATAAAGTTTTTATTTTCTTCCGCGGTAGAAAGACTTTGTTTAAAAAACTGGACGGCACTATCTCTTTTGTTTGACTGGTAATAGGCATTTCCTGTATTAAGAAGCAACTGCTCAAAGCCTTTCTTATCAGCGATTTCATTTACAATGACGACACATCTTTTAAAATATTCCACCGCCTTGCTATATTGTTTTTGAGTGTAAAAGATGAGCGCAATATTGTTGTATGTGTTCCACTCAAGTGATTTACTGTTAATTGTTTTATTAAGATCGAGTGCCTTGTAATAATATTCCAAAGCCATTGCCTGATCATTTTTTCCATATGAATAAGCAAGGCCTTTTAATTGAGTGCATTTCGCAATACCATATTGCCATTTTATCTTTTCTGAAATTCGCAAAGCTTCATCAGCATATGTCATCAGGCTGTCTGCCTGCCTGTAAATAAGCATATTGGCATATGAAATTAGCCTGTTTACTCTTGTACTATCTTCAACGGTATCTTTGTCCAATAAATGTTTAAGAGAATCTGATGGCCCCTGGGCAATTCCAAATGTGGCGGTAAGAAAAAGAAGAATGGTTAAAAGATATTTATGCATATTTTGGGTTTATTTGCTATGAGTGAAATTAAGTCGAATTTCATTGCAAAAAATAGTTCAAAATACCGGAATAATAATGGGTGATTTCACCCTTTGTTATTATTAATGCTTTCAATAATTTGTAACCGGTTTCCTTATTAAGAAAAACAGAAAATAAATGGGAACAGGCAAAAAATAAATGCCACCACTTTTAATAGGACTCCTGCATTAAGTTTACATCATGAACACAATAAATTAAAACAGGTATAGATTTTTAAAAAGATAATTATCTTGAATTCATCTATATTTTTTGTTATTCAACCCTATTGAAATAAAAGGCCCAATTAATTATTTTGGTCAACCTGATAATACCGTTCGGAATTCACGGACTTAATTTTTATTATCTAACTAAAACCTGAGGTGAGATTAATCTTACCGAAGTAAAATTTTTGTACAATGAAAAAATTACAACTGTTTTTTAAAATAAGCCTTTGCATGTTTAGTATACAACACGCCAGTGCCAAAATCTGGCGAGTGAATTACATGTCAAATTATGACGCCGCCACTTCAAAATGGGGCGATAATGTAGGAGGTACTGCGCTGCACCCGGTATTTGCCCAGCTGGATGATGCAAACACCTCTACACTTGTATCCAATGGGGTGGGTGTAATTGATACACTTTATGTAGAAGGAACTGAGAATACATATGCCGCGGTAACTTTTACAAAACCAGTTATTGTTATTGGAACTGGTTATTTTTTAAATGAAAATCCAAATGTATCATCTGGTACGATGGAATCACAGGTATCTTCTCTCGCTTTTGGAAATAATAGTGACAATTCGCAAATAATAGGCTTGCATGTAATAAGTTCAAATGGAATAAATTTGAATGGCAAAAGCAATATTATCATCAAACGTTGCAGGATCGAGTATTATATTTCACTTGGGTCGGGCAATGATCATATCAGCATCGAACAGAATTATTTTTCAAATCTTAATTCCGCCAATGGCAGTGCAATCAGTGTTAGCAGCATTGGATTTCCAACTCATTTTATTTTCAATAATAATATTTGTAAAAGGCAACTGTTACTTTATAGTGGTACTACAATATATGATGCTGATCAATGCAATAACAATGTGTTTGATTGCCCGGCACTATTTGGTGGATTGGCTTCAATAAAATTCCATTCTGGTGAATGTAGAAATAATATCATCAGGTCTACAGGAATAATTGTAGATGTAAATGCTACGAACACAAATTTTACAAATAATACAAGTGCCATTGGTAGCGACAAACTTGGAAATGATGCATCCAATGTAATAACAGATGTAAGCAGTTTGTTTGTTGCTTCAGGTAGCACTGATGGTGCTTACCAATTAGTCCCATCAGCTCAAACAATCGGTTTCGATGGCTACCAGGTAGGTGCTTTCGGTGGGCCTGCTATCACTAACCAATACACGCTATCAGGTCTTGGGGCAATACCGGTTATTTATAGCATTCAAACCTCAGGTGTTTCAGACAATACGGGATTGCCAGTAAAAATTAAAGCACGAATCATAAACTAAATAACCATGAAAACTTTTTTAATAATGAGTTGCCTGGTTTTTAATACATATTTTTCTTTTGCACAAAATGTAGTGCGGGCAGAATATTTTATTGATACTGATAATGGTTTTGGAAATAATCACCAGGTTGATTTCTCATCTTCGCCAGACAATATTTTTCCATTCTCAATAGATCTTGCAGGGTATTTGCCGGGCTTTCATGACCTTTACATCCGGGTAAAAGATGATCAGGGTAAATGGAGCCAGACAACAAGTAGCAGAATAGAAATCACAACAACTTCGACCAATGTAATACAGGCCGAATATTTTTTGGATACAGATTTAGGTTTCGGAAATAATCATCAGATACTTCTTCCAGCTTCACCGGATAATATTTTTTCATTACCAGTTGATCTTGCTGGTTACGAGCCAGGTTATCATGATCTTTATATTCGAACAAAAGACGATCAGGGTAAATGGAGCCAGACAACAACGAGGCGAATTGAAATTGAAAAAGCTGCAACACAAGTAATCTCCGCAGAATATTTTTTTAATACCGATCCCGGTTTTGGAAATGCTTACCAGGTTCCTTTTACGCCCTTACCTGATGGCACATTTTCTTTTAATATTCCATTTGATAATATTCCTGATAGTGTGAATACACTGTATTTCCGTGTTAAGGATAGCATTAATAAAAGATGGTCGCAAACACAATGGTTAAGGGACACTGTTGTTACATCTCTTGCAACAGATAGTATATGGAGCCATGTTGCAACATGGAGCAATCATAAAATACCCGACTCCAATACAATTGTAATCCTACGCCATATTGTTTATGTAGATATTATGAATGCAATTTGCAGATCACTTGCAGCAATTGGCCCTGCATTGCCTGCCCAGCCCGCTGAGAAATTGCGTGTGTATCAAAACATGTTATTAAAAATAACCGGCCACTAGAAATGTAATAATTATTTAAACCAGTATAAAAACTTTCAACCATGTCAATATTATCCGCCACCATCAATTCACAAAGTAAACTAACAGTAGCATTGGTAGACAGCATGTTGTTTTTATCACCGGGAGATATCATCAGGCTGGAGGCAAAGAGCAACTACACAAAGATCTTTTTACATAATAAGCCTTCCATAATTACAAGCAAAGTTTTAAAAGAATATGAACCATTGCTTAAACCGTTTGGTTTTATACGTACACATCGATCTCATTTAATAAATAAAAACCGCGTTATTAAAATTGATAATAAAAATAAAATTTTGATGGACGATACTTTTGTTGCAGCAATATCACGGAATAAAAGAGCGGGTGTGATGAAAGAATTAATGCAATGAATCTTTGTTCGCGGTATTTAAAAAAGATTGAACTTTTATAAAAAATAAAAAATGAATTATTATGAGATGTAAATTATTCAATGTGTCATTTGCGATTACTTTTATTTTATTGATTCAAGTGGCAAGTGCAACAACAAGAACTGTATGTAATTATCCGCTTAATGTTGCTCAATACAACGACATACAATCTGCCATTGATGCCAGCAATGCCGGAGATACAATCCTGGTGCAGGGAAGTGTTGTAACATATGAAACGGCAATTATACAAGACAAGCGTTTAACATTAATTGGCCCGGGATGGAGTCCTGTTAGAAATACAGCTCCCCTCACTGCAAAGGTGAAACGCATAACAATCAATGGAACGGCTTCAAGCGGTTCCGAAATACAGGGATTTGTTTTTACCGAAGGCTCATACACAGGTGTCACTACAGAACAAAATGTAACTATAAATGATTTGCGTATCATCAGAAATGATTTCGAATACCTTTCGCTAAACATAGCAGATGGTTTTCTAAACGGAAATGGCGAAGCTTATTGCTCGGGTTATGTAATAGAGGGAAATTATTTTCATAACTGTAATGTTTTCCTGGAATTTAATAATCACCTTGCTAATTCGATAATTCGGAATAATCTTTTCCTGCGATCCAATATACTGGATTTTGCATTGTGTAATAATGTAATTGTTGACCACAATATTTTTTACAACGATCTCGATAACCTTTCCATACCTGCTTTGTCGATTTGCACTTCACTAACAGTACAAAATAATATTTTCTGTAAAATGGAATGTGGTGGAGATAACACAACGGATCATTGCACTTTTAAAAATAATATAACCTTTGGTACTAGTTCAATACCTGCATGGACACTTAACTTTAATAGTGACGGCGGTGGAAATATCCTGGGACAAAATCCAAATATGGTTGACCAGGTTTCAGTAAATAACGGTACAGATAACCCGCTTCTTAATTTCACAATAGCTTCCGGTCCTGCCAATAACAGCGGAAGTGATGGAAAAGACATGGGCCTTCTTTATGATCCGACAGGGAGCCTGAACTGGAACAATAGCCGCACAAGCCGTTTGCCATACGTGTTTAACGTGAATATAGCCAATAATACCATTGATCCAAATGCAACCCTAAATGTTACTATCGAAGCAAGAAGGAACAATTAGTATTTTAATCAATTAAAAGCCTGATATGAATAAATGGTTATCAATATTGTTTTTTTTATGCTGCTGTTATAATCTTTCAGCGCAGGAAATAAATAAAGCGGAGTATTTCTTTGATACAGATCCCGGCGTTGGTAATGGGCACCAGGTATCTATCACTACTGCTGCGGATACAATTAGAACAACTTTCCCTGTTTCATCTGCAGGACTTTCTGAAGGCATGCATGCCTTATACATCCGCAGTATGAATGCTAACGGTTGGGGCCACTTTGAAAAATTTCCTTTCTATATATCTAATACTTTAAATGCGCCAAATTTAAATGAAGGGGAATATTTTATTGATGCTGATCCAGGTGCTGGAAATGCGCATCACATAGCGGTTGCAGGAAATTCGGATACGATCAGGATGGCAATTACAGTTTCTTCTGCAGGTCTTACAGCAGGCATGCATTCACTTAATACAAGATTTAAAGATGTATCAGGAAACTATAGCCATTATGAGTCTTCTTCATTTTATATTACAAATGAAATTCCCGACATGCCAAAAATTGTTGCTGCTGAATATTTTTTTAACACAGATCCTGGTGTAGGAATGGGAACAGCAATAAATATTTCCCCTGCTGCTGATACTGTTTTAAAATCATTTTCTATACCGGTTGACTGCCAGAATACTGAAGACTGGAATCACTTATACATAAGGGTAAAAGATGAAGCGGGTAATTGGAGTCATATGGAAACGGATAGTTTCAAATTACATGGCCCCAATACCGTTGTAACATTACATGCAGGGTTATGGAGCGATGCTACTGTTTGGAGCAACGGTGTAGTGCCTGATGCAAATACGCAAATCATTTTAAATTATTCTATTACGGTAGATATAAATGCCAGTTGTAAATCTTTATTCACGCATTGTAATATTGTAACTATAAATGCTGGTAAACAATTACTGGTAACAGGAGCGCCCTGATAAGATCAACTACAGTATGCCGTTACCCGGAACCTCTATCGCTAATTCACAGTCGGGTTTAGTCTGTCAAATGCTTCCTGTATTTCTTTCGGCCCCGCATTTACCATTGCTTCACTAAAACCAAAAGTGAGTTTTGTTTTTCCTTCTTTCAACTGATTGAAGATTGATTCAATAAAATCACTCACAGGTGGTGCGTAATCATGTAAACCCTTACCACCAAGATCTGTATTCAAAGCTGGCGGTATCATTTCAATCACTTCAATTTTTTTTGATCTTAATAAATGTTGAAGTGCCATGGTAAAAGAATGTAAGAAAGATTTGGTAGCTCCATATACCGGCGCTTTTGTTAGCGGAACAAATGATAATCCCGATGTTACATTAATAATAGTACTTAATGATTGCAGGTTTATAAAAAGGGAAGCAAGATGAACAGGCGCTTCTATATTAATTGATATCTCTTCTTTCGCTCTTTTAAAAAAATCATTGTCGGTAACCGACATCCATTGCTGAATGCCAGCATTATTTAGCAATACATTCAAATCACTATGTTCTTTTGCTACCCAGTTAAAAAGATCTTCTCTTTCAGTTATTGAAGACAGGTCACATGTTTTTGTGATCAATGAAGGGAATTTGTCTTTTGCTTCCTGCAATGCAGATTCACGTCTTCCACAAATGATGACAGTATTGTTTTCTTTTATGAAACGTTCGGCAAGGCCGAGTCCAATACCTGTAGCACCGCCGGTAATGAGTATTTTGTTGTTTGATATTTTCATATTTGTAAAGTTTACTTATCTATTTAAAGAACAAATATGCAAAAGTTTATAATAGGGACTATATTTAATTTAACAACATTAACTATATTTTATTGGACAAATAATCATTCCTTCATAAGTGAGTGATAGTTTTGACAGGTTTTAAAAATAATCAGTATGAGAAAAGTATTTATCACTGCGATATTTGTATTAACAACTGCTTTTTTATTTGCGCAGGATGAAGTTTTTAAAGCAGCCTGGATCACGGTACCAGTGAAGATTGATGGCAAGGGTGATGAGTGGACAAATCCATTGCGATATTATGATGCAGACACAAAATTATCTTTTGCATTTTCCAATGATGATAAAAATCTTTATTTATGTTTTCAAACAAATGATAATTTGAATGAGATGAAGATCATGCATGCAGGGATGGAAATTTCTTTAAACATAAAAGGGGGAAACACTGCAATAATAAATTTTCCACTACCACAAAATGCCGGGCAACCTGAACAACAAAATGAAAATGATGGTTTGAAAAGCAGGGATGAGTCAAACAAAGAAATTGATCTCATGAAAAAAAATACCATGATGGAAGTAAAAGGCTTTGCAACAAAAAATGGATTGATCTCCATCAATGATAGTTCTGGAATAAATGCAGCCATACGACAAGATCCTGGAGATAAATTTACCTGTGAATTAGCCATTCCATTTAAAGAATTGTTCGGCGCTAATTATTCAGCAGCCGATATTTTAAAACGTATTTCTTTGGTTGTAAAGATAAATGCTATGAAAGGAGCAGGTCAATCAAAAAAAAGCAATCCAATCAATAATAATTTTGCTGCAAAGAACCGGGGTAGTGGAAGACCTGGTGGCGGTGTGCATCGTAACAATGGCGGTAATCCTGGTGAAGTAAATACAGAAGAATTAAAAGAAGACAAAACCGACGTATCCAGGAAAACCGAATTCAAACAAAAATTTATGCTGGCTCAAAAGCAACCATCCTAACAGCGAATGTAATTATCGCAATTCCATCTATCACAAACCTTTCCTGTTTCTCGTAAAAAAGTTAACTTGTCGCTTCAAAAATATGCGCATGTTAAAATATAAAGTTTACGTTGCTGTGATTGTGCTTGTTACAATCAGCCTTAATACACTTGCTCAACAAAAGTCACTGAGCGACGACCAATACTTTAAAGGAAACCTTAGCGGTATCATTCAGCAACTGCCAACAATAAAACGCTGGACGGATAACAGTCATTTTTTTCTTGTAAAGGATGGCAATTCCTTTTTGGTTGATGCAACAACCGGGAAGGAATCAGCAATGACTGATACAGCTAAAGCAACAAAAATGCAACCGGCAGCATATTCAAAAAAAGATGACCTTTTTATTGATATCAATAATGAAACGATCCAGTTAACCAATGATGCAGATGTGGAATCAAATCCAACAATGAGTCCTGATGGAAGCTATGTGGCGTTTACAAAAAAGAATGATCTCTATACAATCAACATCGCTACAAAAAAAGAAACAAGGCTTACCGAAGATGGAAGTGATGTTATTATGAACGGTTATGGTAGCTGGCTTTATACAGAAGAAATACTTGGCCGTAAATCAACCTATCGTACTTTTTGGTGGAGCCCGGATAGTAAGCATATTGCTTTTTTCAGAACTGATGATTCTCCTGTTCCTGTTTTTACAATTACAGATGGAGGAGATCAGCATGGGTATGTTGAAAAAATTCGTTACCCAAAAGTGGGTGATAAAAATCCGCAGGTTAAAATTGGTATTGTTATTCCCAACGCACGTGGTGGTGATATTACCTGGGCAGAATTTAATCCAAAACAGGATCAGTATTTTGGATTGCCATATTGGAAGCCAGATGGTAGTTCATTGCTTGTTCAATGGATGGATCGCAAACAGGATAACCTTAAGATATATGATGTAGATACAAAGACCGGGTTGACGAAAATATTTTATAACGAAGTACAAAAAACATGGATTGATCTTGATGATGAAGGTGGCCGCATAACATTTTTAAAAAATGGTAATGGCTATATTTTATTCTGTGATACTTCTGGCTGGAAGCATATGTATTACTATGATATGAATGGAAAGTTGATCAATCCAATCACGTCAGGAAAATTTACAGTAACAGATATTAATTATATTGACGAACAAAAAGGCATTGTATATTTTAGTGCACGCAAAGAAAATTCTGCACGCAAAGATCTTTATAAAATTAACCTTGATGGAAAAAAAATGCAGCGTCTAACCTTTGGCGATTATAATCATGATGCCATCAACTTTTCCCCGGACGGATCCTATTTTATTACCTCGTACAGTAATTTTTCAACACCCAAAAAAATGACACTGGTTTCCAGCAATGGGAAGATCATTAAAGATATTGCTGATACAAAAGGAGCGGACTATAACAATTATCAATTGGCAAAAACAGAACTGATTCGTGTAAAGAGTGATGATGGTTTATTTGAATTGCCAATGAAAGTTATATGGCCCGTTAATATGGATAAGACAAAAAAATATCCTGTATTGGTATCTGTTTATGGCGGACCGAATGCAACGGGCGTAATGGATTCATATGCGTGGAGCGGTAACCAGCAATGGTTTGCTAAAGAAGGATTGATACAGGTGTGGATGGATCATCGTGCCAGCGGACATTTTGGAAAGGAAGGCGTAAATTATATGTATCACAATCTTGGCTATTGGGAGATGAAGGATTATACAACCATGGTAAAATGGCTGATTGCTAACGGTAATGCTGACCCGACAAAAATATGTATCACCGGGTTTAGTTATGGTGGTTATATGACTTGCTATGCGCTTACTTACGGAGCAGATGTATTTACACATGGCATGGCCGGTGGAAGTGTTACAGACTGGAGCTTGTATGATACACATTATACAGAGCGTTACATGGGAACGCTTGCTGATAATGCAGAAGGTTATAAAACCAGCTCACCACAAACTTATGTTGCTAAATACAAAGGCATGTTACAGATTGTACATGGTGTGATCGATGATAATGTGCATATGCAAAACAGTCTTCAGTTTATAGCGCTCTTAGAGGATCTTAAAAAAGATTTTGAATTCATGGTATATCCCGGCGGCAGGCATGGCTGGTTTAAACTTACCGACAGGTGGAATCATTTTCTTAATCTGAAAACGAAATTTATTTACAGGTATTTATTGGAGAAAGAAGTTCCAAATGCAATCTTAAAGTAATTGACAATGGATAACGGACAATTGACAATTTACTTTCAATAAGTAACCGTGTAATTAATATGAAACGATTCATTCCGCACAATAATTATCAATTATCAATTGTCAATTGTTCATTGTGTTTTCTCAGTTTTCGTTTCGCTGTGAGGTAATCAATAAAATAAATAACTTTTAGCGAAAAGCTTTTATATTGATCATCTTTTACAATCTTATCGAAGTTTGTCGAGTAATTTTTTTCAAAAAAATTGCTATTGGTGCCTGCAAAGTCTTTCCATACAAGGGTAAGAAAACTTCCTTGTGCAAACTGCCAGCTATAAACAAGGTCAGTACTGAAAAAATTAAAATTCTGATCTACATTTTCAGTGTAGTTTACTGCAGGAGTTATAAGGTTACCCAATTCATCCAGTTCATAAAGTTGTCGAACATTCAGTTTTGTCCAAGAATGTCTTGTGCGTAAAGTAATTCCCATCCTGTTGGTGAAATTGTATTTTACGTTAAATATATTTTCTACACTTTTTACATCTCTTCTTGAAAAAAGAATATGATAAGCACCGGAAGCTTCTGTTGTATCTGCGGCCCATCCCGGTTGATTCCATGCATTGGATACACTTGTAATAAATTCAATAGAAAATTTTGAATTAAAACGGGCCTTAACTGAAAGACTGTAATCAATACTTGTTCTGTGAAACACGCCGCCGGTACCAGTTCCAAGGTTTCCGGTCCACGAGTATTTTTTTGAAGAATTACTCTCATACGAAAAATTCACTCCAATACTTCCCTTGTTTCTGAAAACCCTTCCATAGGACCTGGGTTCGTAAAAATCATTATACTTGTTGTTTACATAAAAACTAAATCCTACGAACTGTAATTTTTTCGTTTGTGCATTTGCGTTAATATTTCCACCCAGGTTCTGGTACATCAATTCCCTGCGTTTTAAATTATCAATCGCTGATACCAATCTTCCATAATATACATTGAAATTCAGGTTTAGATTATTGTGCCATCTCTTTGGTTTGTTCCAGTGATAACCTATATAGCCACCCTGGTCCATTTCATTGTTATTTGTAAAATAACCAAGATCGCTTTTATCGTAACGGCTATTATATAGATCCTGGTAGATACTAAAATTTAATTGACCACTCGTTTTACCAAAGTAGATGGAATGGGCATAGCCTGTTACTGGTTTACTTTCTCCACTTATAATATTGCTGATGCTTATATTTCCACCTAAGTTCCAGGTATTCTTTTTATCGTTAAAATCAAAGAGTGCAGAACTCACGTTGGCATCATAATCAGAACCGCTTCGCCATACATTTGTATTTACCAATGAAACACTGCTGTTATGCTTAAGCGTTTGGTCGAGTACAAAAACATTGTAGTTTGTTAATGGCATTGTTTTTATTGATGTTTCCTCTCCTGTAGTTTTGTTTTGTAATTTGGCATACTGAGGTTGTGTGATCGCATTCAGTATCCCGATACCTAATCCTTTTTGTGTGCGGCCGCTTATCTTGGTAGCATTTATGATCTTCGCCTGTGATGGATCTTCAATTAAATTATAAGTAGCCGTATCATAATCAAATCCTCTTTTGTAAACAGGATCAACACCAATGCGCCTGCTATAAAAAAGATTTCCTTTGGTGAATAATTCTGTACCCTCAGTAAAGAATGACCTGTTCTCTGAAAATTTTTGTTCAAACGGGCTAAGGTTTAAAAAATTATTATCAGTTTGTACCTGTCCAAA
>JBDTLP010000127.1:0-12675 GCA_039934735.1 Ferruginibacter sp.
AATCTCCCTTCATCATCATTTGATTTTGAATGTACACGCCATCACTGGTGGTATAGCCAACTTTATAACCTGCTGTTTTTGCAATATGCGCAGTAAGTCGGGTAGTAGTTGTTTTGCCATTGGTTCCGGTAATGGCAATGATGGGAATATTGCCGGCACTTCCTTTTGGGAACAACATATCTACAACGGGTTCTGCTACGTTTCTTGGCAAACCTACAGAAGGATCAATATGCATCCTGAAACCAGGAGCAGCATTTACCTCAAGAATGCAACCACCATTTTCGGTAACGGGTGTACGAAGATCCATTGCCATGATATCAATACCGCAAATATCAAGTCCGATAATTTTTGCAATACGCTCACACATGATAATATTGGCAGGATGTACTTCATCTGTTACATCGGTACTTGTTCCTCCGGTAGAAAGATTGGCGGTTGGTTTTAATAAAACCAATTCGCCTTTTGGAGGAACCGTTTCCAATGTATATCCTTTCTCATCCAGCATTTTTTGTGTGAAGGCATCGATGGTAATCTGCGTTAAAACTTTCTCATGTCCATATCCACGGCGTGGATCTTTGTTTGTTTCATCAATTAAATATTGAATTGAGTTTTTGCCGTCTGCAACAACGGAAGCGGGTGTACGCAATGCCGCACAAATAAATTTATAATTGATTACCAGAATTCTGAAATCAAAACCGGTAATGTATTTTTCAACGATCACATTACGGCCATATAATTTGGCTGCAGCAAATGCAGTGAGTGCCATGGGCCAGTCAGTAATATTGGTCGTGTTTCCTTTACCATGATTGCCATCGATCGGTTTTATTACGATTGGATAACCGATGTTGTCGATGGTTTCTTTCAAACCTTCTTCTGTTCTAACAACATCGCCTTTTGGTACCGGTATTTCCGCAGCACCTAAAAGATTTTTTGTTTCTTCTTTATCGCATGCGATGTCAACCGCAATATTTCCGGTTGTACTCGCAATGGTTGCCCTTATTCTTTTTTGATGAACACCATATCCCAATTGTACCAATGAATGTTTATTCAAGCGAATAAAAGGAATACCTCTTTTTGCTGCTTCATCAACAATACAACCCGTACTTGGGCCCAGCCTGGTATCTTCGCGGATTTCTCTTAAACGCATAATATCCCCTGCAAGATCATATGCTGTATCATCAGTAAGTGCCTGGCAAACATTAACGGCTGCTTTTGCAGCATATACACCTGCATCTTCTTCCATATAGCTGATGCACACATAATATTCACCTGTTTTGCCGGTTCCACGGGTACGGCCAAAACCAGTGTCCATGCCTGCAAGTGTTTGCATTTCCAAAGCAATATGTTCTATTACATGACCCATCCAGGTTCCTTCGTCCACACGTTCAAAAAAGCCACCGCGTGTACCCACGCTGCAGCGGTGTTCGATCATGGTAGGAAACATTTTTTCCAGGCGTTGCCTGAAACCTGCAATTTCATTGGTAGGGCGCTGCTCCATTTCTTCCAGGTCAAGCTTCATCTGTATCAACTTGGTGCGGCGAACGCTCCAGTAGTTTGGGCCTCTTAAAATTTTAATTTCTACGATCTTCATAAATGCAGTACTGTTTGGTTAAATATTAAGTTTGGTAATTTAGGATAATCATGTTGCTTTTCAAAAGAAATGAATCTATATTCGGATTGTTACTCTAAAATAAATGTTCAATAATCAATGCTCAATATTCAATGTACAATGAAATGCAATTCGTTGTTTTTGTCATTGAAAATTGAATATTGAGCATTGGATATTGAACATTCATAAGAAACGATATTAAGCTGGTTTATAAAAATCCTTATAAAGAACAGAAAGCGAAATTAACATCGCTGTATAATTAATGACAAAACCAGAAATACGATTTCCCCTATTTTTGCGTTTTATCAAAAATGACCAGATGGAATTTGCTAAAGGGAAACTACTTGCTATAGGCGGTGCAGAAGATAAGGGAACGGACCTTGAAAAAGGAGAAATTCACCGCAATAATCTCAATTTTTTTGGACTTGGAATTTTAAGAAGGATGGTGGAAGAAACCGGCGATACTTCTACCCGTATAGAAGTGATCACAACTGCCAGTATGATCCCACAGGAAGTAGGTGAAAATTATTTAAATGCTTTTGGCAAGATCGGTTGTACCAATATTGGTGTATTAAATATCCGCAATCGTGTTGATGCACTCAATGAAGAATATGTTGAACGTATAAAAAAATGTGACGCTGTTATGTTTAGTGGTGGCAATCAGATGCGCCTCACGAGTACGTTTGGCGGCACTCCTTTTTTAGAATTATTATTAAACCGCTACAATGAGGAAGCAAATTTTCTTGTAGCAGGAACTTCTGCCGGTGCCATGGCCATGAGCAATACCATGATCTATGAAGGCAATGCAACGAAAGCGCATTTGAAAGGAGAAGTAAAAATCACGACCGGCCTTGGATTTATGGATGATGTGATCTTTGATTCTCATTTTGAAAAACGTGGCCGTTTTGGAAGGCTTGCGCAGGCAATTGCTGCTAATCCATCCTGCATTGGTATTGGATTGGGAGAAGATACCGGCATGCTGATCACCAATGGTAATAGAATGGAAGCGATTGGAAGTGGCCTAGTGATAATTGTTGATGGGCATGATATCCGTCATAGCAATATTGCAGATATTCCAGATGGTAACCCGATCAGTATTGAAAATCTAAAAGTACATTTCTGTGAAAAAGGGAATGGATATTTGGTGCGTGAGCGTTTATTTCTTCCTGAAGTGAGTGTGGGGGCAGTGGTGAAGAAGCAGGTTCATGTGGAATGATAAATTATTCTATATAATAGGTGAAGCCGTCATTATTTGGCGGCTTTTTATTTCGAGGATATTCAATTTTCAACGTACAACATTCAATGCCTCAATAAACTTCAAAATTTTGTCTTGGCATTGGATCTTGCTTATAACTGGATTAAAACCTAAACTACCTTCACTAAATAATAATTCTTCTTCCCTTTTTGAACAAGCAGATATTTTCCATGCAACAACATAGATGCATCTAACTTCAATTGAAGGTTATCAATTTTATTCCTGTTGATACTAACTCCTCCATTCTGCAACATCTTTTTTGCTTCCCCTTTGCTTGGAAATATAGCCGTATCAGCAAGAAAACCAACAACATCAATACCTGCATTAAAAGCCGCTGCAGAAAAATCTGATTTTACGATTCCCTCAATAGATTCAAGATCCGATTCACTCATAGTATCAGCAGCTGCATGCTGGCTGGAAAATAATTTTTGTGTTGTTTCAATTGCTTTATCAAGTTCATCTTTTCCATGTACAAACAAAGTAACTTCTTCCGCAAGTTTCTTTTGCAATGATCTTTTTGCTGGATCATTCTTATGTTCTTCCAGTAAAACATTTATTTTATCCTGTTTTAAAAAAGTAAAGATCTTTATCCAACCTTCTGCATCATTGTCGGTAGCGTTTAGCCAAAACTGGTAGAAATGATAGGGCGTTGTTTTTTCCGGATCCAGCCAGATATTTCCTTTTTCTGTCTTGCCAAATTTCCCGCCATCTGCTTTTTTAATGAGCGGGCAGGTAAATGCAAAAGCTTCGCCACCAATTTTTCTGCGGATCAATTCAGTTCCCGTAACAATATTTCCCCATTGATCACTGCCACCCATTTGCAACCGGCAGTTTTTATTTTTATACAACCAGTAGTAATCATAACCCTGCACCAATTGATAGGTGAATTCTGTGAACGACATACCATCGCCTTCAATTCTTTTTTTCACACTGTCCTTGGCCATCATGTAATTCACGGTAATGTGTTTGCCCGTGTCACGTATAAAATCAAGAAAACTTATTCCTTTGAACCAATCATAATTATTGGCCATCTCTGCAGCATTGGGAAGGCTGGTATCAAAATTTAAATATTTTTCAAGCTGTGCTTTTACGCCGGCAACATTGTGGTTCAAAACGTCTTCACCCAATAGGTTTCGCTCCTCACTTTTTCCACTTGGATCACCAACCATACCTGTTGCGCCACCTACCAATGCAATGGGTTTATGGCCACAACGCTGAAGATGAACCAGCAATATGATGGGCACCAGGCTTCCGATGTGAAGGCTGTCTGCAGTAGGATCGAAGCCAATATATGCTGTCGTAATTTCTTTTTGTAATTGCTCTTCTGTACCCGGCATGATATCCTGTATCATTCCTCTCCACGTTAATTCCTGTATCAGATTATTCATGTTTATTATTCGTCTTTTATATTGAATGCAAAAATCAGGAATTAATTTGGAAATTTGGAAATTTGATAATTTGGAAATAGGTTCTTTAATAATTGACCTATGTGCGCAAGCAGTTCATTTCCAAATTTCCAAATTGTTTTGTGCAGCATTTCCCCTTTACACATACTCTTAAAATAAATCCTGCTTTTTGAATAAATTATTCAGGCTTTAAGCTGCTTTTAATCGTAAATTTGAAATAGTTTATAAATACTGGAAATGAGATTTTTACACAATTTGTAAGGTAAAAATACGTTTACAAGTATTAAGTTATCCTAATTCAGGTTTATCAATCCAAACATATGAGACAAAATCTCGCTGCCTCCTTACTGCTTATTTTTATATTTCCCATTGCAGGATTTTCACAATTTAGAATATATTCCAACGAATTTTTGAATATCGGCGCTGGTGCCCGCGGACTTGGAATGGGCAATTCACAAGTGGCATCTGTAAAAGATGCAACAGCCGGTTACTGGAACCCTGCAGGACTTACAGGCGTAAAAGACAATGTGAATATATGTGCCATGCACGCTGAATATTTTGCCGGCATTGCCAAGTATGAATACCTTTCTGTTGCAGTTCCAGTACAGGACAATAAAAGAACATTGGGACTTTCCCTGCTGCGTTTTGCTGTTGATGATATCCCGAACACACTTTATTTGGTAAAGCCAGGAGGCGGAGTGGATTATAATAATATCTCAACTTTTTCTTCCGCAGATTATGCAGTCCTATTGTCATTTGCACAAAATATAAAGGATACAGAAAAAAAGAAGATCAGCTTCGGTGTTAATGCCAAAGTGATTTACAGGGCTGTTGGACATTTTGCGCATGCCTGGGGATTTGGTATTGATGCAGGATTTCAAATGCAATTGGATAAATGGCATGTCGGAATTGTTGCCAGGGATCTTACGAGTACTTTCAACGCATGGTCATTTAAATTTACGGATCCTGAAAAAGAAAAATTATACCTTACCAACAACGATATACCGGTAAGATCTACAGAATTAACATCACCCAGGCTGGTAATTGGCGGGGGATATACTTTTCACATCAGCAAGGCGGTAAATTTATTGACAGAAGTAGGTGCTGATCTTACTTTTGATGGCAAACGTTCTACCATCATAAGCAGCAAATCATTCAGCGTTGATCCTCATTTTGGCATGGAAGCATCCATAAAAGATATCTTTTTTGTACGTGCAGGAATTACCAATTTCCAAAGGGCACTTGCTGATGCAGATACTTTAAATCAAAAGAAAGTATGGATCTATCAGCCAAGCATAGGGGCAGGATTCAAGATCAAAAATTTTATGTTTGATTATGCATTCACCAACCTTGCCAATCAGAATAATCCTTTATATACACATGTTATATCTATAAGGTTCAATATTGTAAACCCAAAGAAGAAGAAGTAATAATAATTATACAAGATGTTTAAAAAATTACTCATAGCTTTTTTTGTGCTGATGGCTTCAGTCACACATGCCCAATTAAATAATCAGTGGATTGATTATGGCAAAACCTATTATAAGTTCAGGCTGGCAAAAGATACGCTTTGCAGGATTCCGCAATCTGCTATTTCGGCCATTGGACTGGCAGGTGTTCCTGCAGATCAATTCCAGCTTTGGAGAAACGGGGCTGAAGTGCGTTTATACACTTCCGTTAATACTGATCCCCTGAGCCCCACTGATTACATAGAATTCTGGGGACAAATGAATGATGGAAAAGCAGACAACCAGCTTTACCTGGAACCTGATTTTCAACTGGCAGATAAGTATAGCCTTGAAACGGATACAGCTTGTTATTTCCTTACGGTAAATCCTGCTGGCGGGAACTTAAGGTTTACAACTACAACAAATGCTTCTCCCAGTGCGGCAACGCCGGATGCTTATTACATGCGCAGTATGGACTTTGCTTACAAAAATCAAATAAACAGGGGAAGGGCAGAGATTGTAGGTGAATACATTTATTCTTCTTCTTACGATAAAGCAGAAGGCTGGGCAAGTAATACCATCGCTCCGGGCTTTGATCTTACTAAAGAAATTTTTAATCTTAATGTATATACAGCTGGTCCGGCAAATGGCCTAACGGTAAGGGTAAACGCTGCAGGTACCGCCAATAATTTGAGGAACCTGAAAATTAAACTCTTTAATAATGAGATAACGGCCGCTCCTTATGGTACACCAATTGATATGTCGCTTTTTAATTATAAAAAAGCGAATATCACCAACCTTCCATTGTCATTATTGCCAAGTACTTCATATCTTATTTTTACGGTTGCAGATGCACCCGTAATAGCTACTACTGTAAATGACAGGATCATAGTTGCAAGCCTTGGATTGACATTTCCCGCAACATTCAACTTTAATAATGAACGTTATTTTTCTTTTGACCTTGCGCCATCTGCTTCCGGTAATTATCTTGAAATAGATAATTTTAATTATGGCAGCACAGCGCCGATACTTTATGACTTGACATCAGGAGCTCGTTATGTTGCAGATATCAATTCCAATCCAGGTAAAGTCAGATTTGTACTTCCGGCTTCTACAGAACCATTAAGAAGTTTCAGACTCGTAAACCAGGAATCCTTTCAGCCAATTACTTCTTTTACTCAAAGAAATTTTCTTGATCTTACCAATCCAAATAACCAGGGAAATTATGTGATCATTAGTAATCCTATTTTATATAATGATGGAAGTGGTAATAATTATGTTGATCAATACAAGCAATACCGCAACTCTGTACAGGGCGGAAGTTTTAATGCAAAAGTCTATAATATTAGTGAACTCACGGACCAGTTTGGTTTCGGCATAAAAAATCATCCGGGTTCAATAAGAGATTTTATTCGTTATGCAAAAAACTTATTTACAGATCAGCCGCAATATGTATTTCTTATAGGTAGGGCAGTAGATTATATTGACCAAAAAGACAATGAAGGAAATCCGCAGGTAGATCAGCTTAACCTGGTTCCTACTTTTGGCTGGCCCGCTTCTGATAATATGCTGGCTGCATTGCCGGGAACTTTTTTACCAATCGTTCCAATGGGAAGATTGGGTGCAATCAGCGGAGGTGAAGTAAATAACTACCTGCAAAAAGTAATGCAGTATGAGCACGAACAACAAACAGCTTCTCCATACATTGCAGACAAATCGTGGATGAAAGATTTTATGCATATCGTTGGTGGAAAAGATACAACTGAAAATAATCAGTTCCTCATCTACATGAATAAATATGCGAAGATTGCAAGAGACACATTGTATGGGGCATACGTAGAAACTTTTACCAAGAATTCAACGGGTGCTGTGCAACAGGCAAACAGCGATCGTATCGTGCAATTGATTAATGAAGGGCTTGGTTTTATTGGTTATTTCGGTCACTCATCAGCCAACACATTTGAATTTAACCTGAGCAATCCGGAAATCTATAACAACGCAGGTAAATATCCATTCTTTAATGTGAGCGGTTGTGATGCTGGTAACTTTTTCATTTTTGATCCGCTAAGGCTTACAGGGAATTTATCAATATCAGAAAAATATGTATTGGCCAACCAGCGTGGTAGTATCGGCTTTCTTGCTGATACGCATTTTGGGATACCGCAAATACTTGATCCATACAACATGGCTTTGTACACCGCATTTTCAAAAACAATGTATGGAAATACAGTTGGTAACCAAATCGTGAATACCATACAATCGCTTGGAGGCGCTGATCACGGCCTGAATTATTATACAAGAATACACGTGGAAGAGTTAACGCTTCATGGCGATCCGGCTATAAAAATAAATGCTTTTGAAAAACCGGATTATGTAATAGAAGATCAGAATGTGAAGATCACTCCTAATATTATTTCTGTTGCAGATGCAAATTTTCATGTAAAAATAAAATTGCAAAATCTTGGCCGTGCTGTTGGCGATTCAATTTGGGTAACAGTAAAAAGAAAATTACCCAATGATACGATCCGTATTTTAGCTGATACGCTTATTCCCGGAATACATTATACCGATTCGCTTGACCTTGATGTTGTCATTAGCCCAACTACCGATAAAGGGTTGAATCAATTGATCATTACAGTTGATGCTACCAATAAAGTAGATGAATTGTACGAAACCAATAATACCCTTACAAAAGATTTTTATATTTTTGAAGATGAACTTCGTCCAACATCACCTTATAATTTTTCAATCGTCAATCAACAGAATATCACTTTTGTTGGAAATACTGCCGATCCACTCAGCGGCATACGGCAATATACCATGGAGATTGATACAACAGAATTATTCAATTCACCCATTAAGAAAATATACAATCAAAGTGGTGGTGGCGGTATTGTAGAATTTACACCAACAAATCTCACTTTTACTGACAGTACTGTTTATTACTGGCGTGTGGCAATGATTCCTACTGGTCCATCAGCAACACTTATCTGGAATGGTTTTTCATTTATATACCTGCCCACTAGTTCATCCGGTTTTAATCAATCGCATTATTACCAGCATTTAAAATCTACTTATTCTAATATTACACTTGATGAAGACAGGAAGTTTCATTTTAAGAGGTTACCAAGAAACTTAATTATAAGAACCGGTATAGCTCCCTATTTTACGGCCTTCTCTATAAATGTAGATCTTGATATTCAACAACTCGAAATATATGGTTGTAAATACAATAGTATTCAGGTGTATGTCTTCGATTCAACAACACTTCTGCCATGGAGAAATCATAATGTTGATGCAACGCATGCCCAATATGGAAGCTGGCCTGTTTGCCAGAATAGTGCAACAATAAATGACCCTACGAGAGCATTCTTTGAATTTCCTTATAACGATCCAATACGTAGAAAAGCAGCGATTGATTTTATAACAGATTCAATTCCGCCGGGTAAATTTGTAGCAATTACTAATCTTGGTACTACTGGCAATACCTCTTTCATTGATGAATGGAAAGACGATCAAAACACACTTGGTGTTGGTCATTCCTTATACCATACATTAAAGTCGATCGGGTTTACACAAATAGATAGTTTTTATCACAACCTGCCGTTCCTTTATTTTTATCAGAAAGGTTTCCCGGCTTACACACCTACGCAGGTGATGGGCCCCGACGATACTACGCATATAGATGAAGCATTTACTTTAAGAACCATCAGCACAACAGGAACCATTCAATCGGTAAATTATGGCCCTGCACGTGCGTGGACGTCTATGCATTGGCGTGGGTTTAGTGTTGATCCTGATCCACAGACTGATAGTGTAACGGTAGAGGTTTGGGGAGTTAAAGCAGATGGACATGCTGATTCGCTTGCAACAGTTGCACCTGCACAGGATACAAGCCTGAGTTTTGTAAATGCAACCACTTATCCATACCTGCGTCTTGTGATGGTGAACAGTGATAAAAATTATATAACACCTCACCAATTAAGATACCTGCGTGTGAATGCAGATCTTGTTCCCGAAGGTGCTGTTGCTCCGGGTATTTTATTTTCAATGAAAGACAGTGTTTTACAGGGCGAGCCTATTGATCTTAAACTTGCATTTAAAAATATCAGCCAGACTGCTTTTGATAGTTTAATAGCAGTGAAATTGATTGTAAAGGATCGTAATAATGTAGATCATTTATTAACTGTTCCAAAACGAAAAGCATTGGTTGCAGGAGATACTTTGATACTTAATTATACAATTGATACAAAAGATCTTCCTGGAAATAATACTTTGTCTGTTGATTTTAATCCTGACAATGATCAACCAGAACAATATCATTATAATAATGTACTGTTCAAAGATTTTCATGTAACAGAAGATAAATTCAATCCATTGCTGGATGTTACTTTCGATGGTGTACACATACTTAACCAGGATATCGTTTCGGCAAAACCACATATTCTTATTAAGCTAAAAGATGAGAGTCATTTTCTTGAATTAAAAGATACGTCTTCTATAAAACTGCAGGTTAGGTATCCTGATCAAAGTCTGCACACATATTATTTCGGAGATACGATGCGCTTCACACCGGCCAATTTAGCAACCGGCCAAAATACGGCAAGCATTGATTTTACGCCAAGTTTCTTAAACGATGATCAATCTGATGATGGAATGGATTATGAATTGATCGTTACAGGTAAAGATGCTGTTGGAAATAAAGCTGGTGATCTTGATTATCACATTTCATTTAAGATCATTAATAAGCCCATGATATCCAACCTGTTTAATTATCCAAATCCATTTACAACATCAACGGCATTTGTATTTACCCTTACAGGAACTGAAGTTCCAAATATGAGGATACAGATATTAACGATCACAGGTAAAGTTGTAAAAGAAATTTCAAGAGCAGAACTTGGCAATGTTCATATTGGTACCAACATCACAGATTACAAATGGGATGGTACAGATATGTATGGACAAAAACTTGCAAACGGTGTTTACATTTATAGAGTGATCAGTTCTTTACATGGAAAGAGCCTGGAGAAATACCAGACAAAATATGGTACTGGTAACGGTCAGAAGAATACAAATAGTTTATTTAATAAAGGTTACGGTAAAATGTACCTGATGCGGTAACGATAATAATTTTATTAATTAGAAGCTGCCTCTTTTTAGGGGCAGCTTTTTTATTAATATGAAATTTAATTTAGGTTAGTGGTTTAAGAAATGTTCAATATACAACGTACAATGTTCAATAATCAATGGACCTCACACCCCAAGCCCTCTCCAAAGGTGAGGGGAGTTAGTCTATGACAATTTTAGATTTTGTTCCTACTGGCAAATATTGATAATTAATGACTTGGTCATTCTATTAAATCTTCAATGTTATTAAATACAATCGAAGCAAAAAAATAATTTGAATACAAATAAAAAGCCATTAAAATCACAGTGCTGCTCCCCTCTCCTTCGGAGAGGGGTTGGTGGTGAGGTCCATTTAAAGTCCCCTGCATTGATTAGCTTTGCAAAAAAAGTTCTGACAAAAAATGGCAAAAATTGCAATCAACATAGCAACCGGCAGCTTACAACAGGAAGAAATAATTGTAGGCATCGACCTTGGCACAACAAATAGTTTAATAGCGATCATACA
This sequence comes from Ferruginibacter sp., assembly GCA_039934735.1. Classification (GTDB taxonomy): domain Bacteria; phylum Bacteroidota; class Bacteroidia; order Chitinophagales; family Chitinophagaceae; genus Ferruginibacter. The sequence goes on from JBDTLP010000127.1 coordinate 11,354, forward strand.
TCCAGAAACAAAACAAGCAGTAGCATTAAAAGAACATGACAGTAGCTCATTAGTTCCTTCTGTAGTTTATTTTGATGAAGCAGGTAATATTATTGTAGGAGAAGAAGCAAAACAATATTTGATTGCTGCACCACAACGAACTATATTTTCTGCAAAGCGTTTAATGGGTAAAAGTTATAATGATATAAAGAACAACGCTTCTTTTTTTTCATACAAAGTAATTGATGATAATACAGAGAGCCTGGTAAAAGTACAGGTGGGAGATAAATTTTATTCTCCTGTAGATCTTTCATCTTTCATTATAAAAGAATTAAAAAAACGTGCAGAACATATTTTAAAAACACCGGTAAATAAAGCCGTGATTACGGTGCCTGCTTATTTTAATGATGCCCAAAGACAAGCAACACGTGATGCAGGTAAACTTGCAGGCCTGGATGTTTTGAGAATTATTAATGAACCTACAGCAGCCAGTCTTGCATATGGTGTTGGAATTGATAAGAATGAAAATAAAATAATTGCTGTGTATGATCTAGGTGGCGGCACGTTTGATATTTCTATTTTAAGGATAGCAGGAGGAATTTTTGAGGTCTTATCTACCAATGGTGATACATATCTTGGTGGTGATGATTTTGATCATGCAATTGTAAAATACTGGGCAACCAAATTAGGGATTTCTGATGCTGAATTATCAAAAGATTCATCATTGGCACAGGAACTTCGTTTAAAAGCAGAAGCAGCAAAAAAGCATTTATCCGCCAACGATAGCTATGAAGATAAATTAAATGATAGGATCATTTCTTTAACTAAAATTGAATTTGAAGAACTCATACAACCATTGCTTGACAAAACAATCGCTTCCTGCCGCAATGCTTTAAAAGATGCTGGTTTAAAAAATACTGACATTGAAACAGTAGTAATGGTTGGTGGAAGCACAAGGGTTCCGTTGGTAAAAGAATCGGTAAGCAAATTTTTTGGCAGGGAAGTGAATGATACAGTAAATCCTGATGAAGTTGTTTCTTTGGGTGCTGCCATACAAGCAGATATTTTATCAGGCAATAACAAAGATTTTTTATTGCTTGATATAACGCCTCTAAGTTTGGGTATTGAAACTGCCGGAGGCTTGATGGATGTATTGATACCCCGCAATGCAAAAATCCCTTCTAAAGCGGCAAGGCAATATACTACGCAGGTAGATGGACAACCAGGTATGCGCATCAGTGTTTTTCAGGGAGAAAGGGATTTGGTAAAAGACAACAGGATGCTTGCAGAATTTAATCTTACAAATATTCCCGGCATGCCTGCGGGACTTCCAAAAGTGGAAG
>JBDTLP010000128.1:0-12665 GCA_039934735.1 Ferruginibacter sp.
ATTGCCGCAGAAAGAAATACAGCGATATAAGCAAGTAAATTGAATAAACTGTTTCGTACTGCCGGCCAGTTCTCCATGGTTCCTTTTAGTGTTTCTCCATCTTCAGTTGTGTTGATGTAAAAAAAACCTTTCCAGCCAACGAGATAGGAAGTAAATAAATAGGGCTTTGCATATTTATCTATAATAGGAACATTGATATTGGATATTACAGTACATACAATTACAATACACACCGTAGTGATGATCGGACCAATAGAATTTTCTGCAAAAACAGAAAGTAATAATGCAAGTGATGCAATAACAGTCAATGCAACTGCGGCATACCCAAATGCAGCGAGGTAACGCCACATCACATCATCTTTTGTTATTTGTAATATTTGTGACATGTCTCCTTTCGAACGAAATATGATCATATCATCTATTCCAAAGATCAACATACTTAAAAACAACGCAGTAACAGCCATCCATACCAGCAGTAAAACGGTAAATATAATGGATGCAAGAAATTTTGCCATGATGATCTGAACACGGCTTACAGGTTTTGTCAGCATCAAACGCAATGTTCCCATATTGGCTTCACCTGAAATGGCATCACCGGCAATCAATGCAATTAATATAGGGACCTGAACCAATAATGTATTTAAAATAATATAACACATGAAGTAGCCGTTGATCGCTTTGCTTTTATCGAACTGAAAACTATCTGTTACATCCTGCGCCATAAAATCCAGGTACGCTTTCCCATCAGCTTTAAAAGCAAATTGAAAAACAAAAACAATTGCTGTGATCGCTATAAAAGCAATATAGGTACGTGGCCGCTTCGATATTTTATATAACTCAATTTGTAAAAGATCCCACATTGGCTTAGTTGTTTGTAAGCGATAAAAAATAATCTTCTAATGAATGTCGTGGTTGTAAGGCAATAATACCAATATTCAAAGCCGTTAACGATATTACCAATTTGGGGATTTCATTTTTATGGATGTTGAGATAAATAAATTTATCGGCTGGTTTAGCCGTTGCGTCCCAACCAAGTTCTTTAAGGTTTGGCAATGCTTCATTATTGTTAGTTGTTTCAAGCAATAAAATTGTATTGGTAGGATCTAACATTTCAGAAACAACACCCTCTGCAATTTTCTTTCCCCTATGAATAATGATCATTCTATTTGCTATCAATTCGATCTCACTTAAAAGATGCGAAGAAACAATAACGGTCTTTCCCATTTCGTGACTAAGCCTTATAATCAAATTACGCATATCAGCAATACCTTGTGGATCCAGGCCGTTGGTAGGTTCATCTAATATAAGTAAAGCAGGATCATGCACCAATGCCACGGCAATCCCTAAACGCTGTTTCATTCCCTGGCTAAATGTTTTTGCTTTGCTGCTGCTCCGGTCGGCTAGCCCAACCATATCCAATTGATCCATGATAAGTTTGCGGGTAACTTTTATACCACTCATCTTCGCAAAAATGGCGAGATTATCATAAGCAGAAAGATACTTATATAGATCGGGCCGTTCGATGATGGCACCTGTCTTTTTTAAAATATCATGCCGGTGTGTATTAAGATCCTTACCAAAAATTTTAATTTCTCCTGATGATGGTTTTATTAATGTAAGCATCATGCGTATGGTAGTGGATTTTCCTGCACCATTTTGCCCGAGGAAACCATAAATATCTCCTTCATTTACAGAAAATGAAAGATCATTAACAGCTTTTAATTCGTCAAATTGTTTGGAAAGATTATTTACCTCTACGATTATGGCCATGAAAAAATGATATCAGTAAAGGTAAAACGGTTTATGGCACAAATTGTTTATAAAAACAAAATGTTTTATTTAGGCCCCGGATTGGTATAGGACTGAAGCGCCTGTACATATTTGTCAAAGGCTTCAATGCCTTTTAATGTAATCTTGCAAAGGGTTAGTGGATATTTCATCCGAAACTGTTTGGTTACTTCCAGGTATTCAGCATCTTTTAATTTATTGATCTGTACGCTTAAATTTCCTGCAGTGGAATGTGTTTTTTCTTTTATAAAAGTAAACTCTGCCTCGGGTACACTCATGAGTATATTCATTACGGCCAACCGTAATTGTGAGTGTAATATGGGATCGAGTTCTTTGAATTCCATGTTGGGTTTGAGTTTTTCTATCATTTGCCAGTGATGGCAAATGATAGAAAGTCATAAAAATTTATTTACACATATCTAAAAAATACATTGTTGACGCCCTGCCCCATGTTGGATCAATATCTGTTTTTGGTTTGAATGTATCAAACATGGTTAATGCTTTTTCAAGCAATTCTTTTGCGGGCGCTTTTCCGCCACCGAAAGATTCAGGTGTATAAAATTTTGCTGTCCCTTCTAAATAAATAGGGCGTGGATTTGTAGGATCCATTTCTTTTGCAGCAGCAAGATGCTCTGAAGATTCTGCTCCATACTGTTGCCATCTTGCCTGCGGATCAACCATTAAACGGGTAGAAGCAATCATACTCCTGATAACATGCGTTTCTGAATTAGGTTTTCCTGCAGTTGTTTCTGCTTTAATAATGTATTCTTCTGCCTTATCTGCAATGCCATCTTTTTTTGAGTTATCCTTTTCTGCATATGAACTCATCACCGTACAATAAGCAGCATAATAATAAGGAAGCCATTGCGTTTTTTCTGCATCAGCTATTCTTAAAAAGTTATTTGCAAGATCTGTCATGGTACCATTTTTCATGGCAGAATCTAACATAGCAATGTTCTTTTGCATAGCACCCGTGTATTTCTCACTTTGTGCAAATAAAAAACTACTGAATGATACCAGTGTAATCAATAAAAGCGCTTTTTTCATTTTGATAAAATTTAAATATTAAAATACTGTTTATAAATTTCCGTTGATGGCGTCTTCTGTCCTGTCAATTCCCAGGCTTATAAAGCATCCAATGTAAACAAATCTTTTTGAAGGTGGAAGTATCGGCAACTTATGATCAACGATGGTTCCATAATTATATCCATACACTTGCTTTTGTCCCAATACATTCGAAACAGACAATACCAATACGGTAAATGCTTTTGCTTTTTTCTTTCCAAGATTTGGAAGATAGTTAAGACTAAAACTAAGTGCATTGTAATTGATCGTACGGCCAAGATCATTTAGATAATATTTATTATTTACATCATCGTATTTTATTTGATAATACGGCCTTCCACTTGCAAATGTATAGCTGGCATTAAAACCCGTTTTCCATGGCACTACAAATTTCTTCAATACAAGTGATGCAGTATGGGTGGCTGCAAAATTCGGCTCCATTTCATTGGGGAAATTTAAGAAATCCCTTTTTGTGTCAAGGTATGAATAAGAAATCCAATAGTCTAAATTCTTAACGGTCTTTTTATCACGCCAGAATAATTCAACACCTCTTGCATAACCATAACCATTATTATTATTAAGTACATCTATATTTTGTACAGAAGCAGTTTTGAAAAGGTTTGAATATTTTTTATAAAACAATTCAGTTCTGAAAGTACGCTTGCTGCTGGTTTTCTGATACTGCAAAATATAATGAGCAGCTCTTGCATAACTGAAATTATTAGTAACAAAAGATGATAAATATTTAGTTTCCGGGCTTTGGTAAAAAAGGCCGTATGCAAAAGAAGCCTGGCTATTGTCTTTAAATTTATAAGCAAGAGAAACCCTTGGTGCAATATCCCATTTAGCAATCAACTGAGAATACTCAGCCCTTCCACCAACTTTTGCTGCAATATTATTTGTGACATAAAAATCCGCTTCTGCAAAAGCCGCTGTAAGGTTTTCCTTTACTACATTTTTAAATGTCGTATTATTATGACTGCCGTTATAATCAGTTTCTTCCTTGCTGTAAAAATGATCAGCACCAAAACGAACTGCATTAAGGCCTTTTAATCTTTTTTCAAGAAAAAATCGTCCCTGTGCATACTGGCCTTTACTTATTACGCCATAATTTTTTCCTGCGTAAGCATAATTGGTAGCGGGATCAACAATATCCTGTTTTACATCATCAGCATTTTGTATTTCACTTTTGATATTGTCCTTATTTGTACTAAAGCTAACCGTCGTGTTTAGTTTCCATCCTTTGCCGATCTTTTCTTTCCAATTCAGATTTTGATACGTATTTACATTTTTAAGTCCGAATGCATCTTTTAAAGTTAATGAATCAATATCCTGTGTTCTGAAACCAACTTTGTTCCAGTTTAAATAACCATAGTATTTAATAAAACCGCCCTTGGTTTTTTTCCTGTAATTCGCATCAATCAACTGATCAACAGGAACGGTATAATAATCCTGGCGCTGCTTTATTACATTAAATGCAAGCCAGAGGTTTGTATAATTATAAGTAAAGCCCCAGGATGATTTTTTATTTTTTGCAAGTTTTTGAATACCGCCGCCGCCGCCAATAACTGAAATGGCAATGTTGCCGGATGACCTGTCCGGCAGATCTGTTGATTCAAGGATCAATGCAGATGAAAGCGCCTGGCCATACAATGCTGAATATCCACCGGAACTAAACACAGTCCCTTTAAAAAGAAATGGATTGAACCTTCCTCTTGATGCAAGTCCGGGAACAGGGCTGTAGAAAAAATTATTAACCAGGCCTCCATCTATATATATCTTACTTTCTGTCGCAGTTCCACCTCTTACAAAAAGGCCACTGCTCTCTCCTACCTGTTGTGTACCTGGCAATGTTTTTAAAGCGCCGGTTATATCACCTTCCGCACTTGCTGTTGTAACTATATCAATGGAAGTAAGTACGGTTGTCTTTTTTGCATCACTTGCTTCAAAGGCCCCTGCAGTAATTACCACGGCCTTTAATTCCGTTATTAATTCTTTTACAGATATGTTGAAAGAGATAGCTGTACCATCAAGTTTTACATTTTTACTATATGAACTATACCCTAATATATTTGCTTCAAAAACCTGGTCTCCCTTTTCTGTTGTAGTAAAAGAATAATTTCCGAGAGAGTCAGTTGTGGTTCCATCATAGGAACCCTTGATGGTTATACTTGCTCCACGCAAGGGTTTGTTCTTTGTATCGGTTAGCCTTCCCGATATTTTTGTCTGGGCAAAAACACTGAGTGAAGTGAATAATAATCCCAGTAATATAAAATGTTTCATCGCTCTAATTTGACACAAACATAAAGTAGTTTATATTATAAACCAAATTATTTTTAAGTTAAGGTCAATGGCTTAAAAATATTTACTAGCGGGGCTAAAAAAATAATTTTGCATTTAATTAATTGATAATCATATCATAAACATATTCACTAATTAATAACTATGGGCTAATTGACCATTCACAAACTTATTAACATCCCAAAAATTTTATTTTTTTATGTGGCGGCAATTTGTAATTTAGCAATAGAATTTAATGGGTTAGTAAGTATAAAGGGTCAGCAGAAATGCCGACCCTTTTACTTTGAATCAACTTCTGGTTTTTTATTTTTGTTTTTCATCGCTTCATTTTTTCAAAAAAATTTTTATAAATATTTTATCACGCTAAAGAAATTTTTGTGTTGATGCATTGAATTTATTTTCAGCACATTCATTTTTTTTCTTTTAGCTTTTTGCTTTTACATTTACCGCATGAGCAAAACAAGATCAGCTTTTTTTTGTCAGAACTGTGGATATGAAAGTGCGAAGTGGTTAGGCAAATGTCCATCATGCGAACAATGGAACACTTTTGTTGAAGAAGTAATCGTCAAAGGAAATGATAAAACCGAAAAAGAAGATTGGAAAGAACCAGGCAACAAAGGAAAATTAAAAACAGTTTCAATTAATGATGTCACAAGTGCTGAAGAAAAAAGGATCATCACAAGTGATGCAGAATTGAACAGGGTACTTGGTGGTGGCATTGTATTAGGAAGCATCGTGCTTGTTGCCGGCGAACCAGGAATTGGAAAATCAACCTTGTTCTTACAAATTGGTTTAATGCTTAAAGATGTTGTTACATTATATATAAGCGGTGAAGAAAGTGAACAGCAGATTAAAATGCGTGCTGATCGTGTTGGAAAATCAAACGAAGATTTTTACCTGCTCACAGAAACCAACACACAAACAATTTTCAAAGAGATAAAAAAGTTGAAGCCACAGGTTGTCATTGTTGATTCTATTCAAACACTACAATCTCCTTTTGTTGAATCATCACCAGGTAGCATTAGCCAGATAAGAGAATGTGCAGCAGAACTACAACGCTTCGCAAAAGAAACCAACACACCTGTTTTTTTAATTGGACATATAACCAAAGATGGAAATATAGCTGGACCAAAGATCCTCGAGCATATGGTTGATACTGTATTGCAGTTTGAAGGTGATCGTCATTATGCTTATCGCTTATTAAGAACATTGAAGAATAGGTTTGGTTCTACATCAGAGCTTGGTATTTATGAAATGACCGGCGAAGGCATGCGTCCTGTAACCAACCCAAGTGAAATTTTAATTACACAAAAAGAAGATCAGCTGAGTGGTATCGCCATTGCTGCAACCATTGAAGGCATTCGTCCACTATTAATAGAAACCCAGGCACTCGTAACACAAAGTGTTTATGGTACACCACAAAGAACAGTCAGTGGATTTGATCTGAGAAGATTGCAACTACTCTTAGCTGTCTTAGAAAAACGTGGTGGCTTTCATTTTGGTGTTAAAGATGTTTTTATAAATATTGCCGGTGGTATTAAAGTAGAAGATCCTTCAATTGATCTTGCGATCGTATGTGCATTGCTTAGTAGTTATGAAGATGTACCCATGCCACAACATATTTGTTTTGCAGGTGAAGTTGGATTAAGTGGAGAGATCAGAGCCGTGAACAGGATCGAACAAAGAATAGCAGAAGCAGAAAAACTTGGATTTGAAAAGATAATTGTAAGTAAGTACAATGCAAAATCTTTGGGGAAATTGAAGTTTAATATTAATGTGGTAGCATTAGGAAAAGTGGAAGAGGTTTATAAATATTTGTTTTAGTTCTATTGAAAATTGTTTTTTGTAGCTTGGGTATTAGTTCTTATCTACATTTTAATTTTCAAAATACAACGTACAATTTTCAATATTCGGTTTGTATGAGCATTGAACATCGCAGGTTGTATTTTGAAAATTTCTTTAAAAAACCTTAAACTAAAAAGAATTCATCACAACTAAATAAACTTTAGTTCATAAAAGGCCCATCTAATTTTTGTCTATATATATTTATATAAACAAAAATCTGTCCCATGCCCTTCATAAAAAATCTATTCGCAGATGCGTTCCATCTCTTTTATCCGCATCATTGCATCGGTTGCGGAAGCGATCTTATTACCAAAGACAATTTGCTTTGTATAAATTGTATCGATGAGCTACCACATACCAACTTCGCCAGTCATGAAAACAATTACATTGAAAATATTTTTCGAGGAAGAATGAATGTAAAAGCGGCTCACAGCGAATTCTATTTTTCAAAGGGCCAGTTGGTACAGCATTTAATTCACCAGCTAAAATACAAAGCCAATAAAGAGATTGGTTTTTATATGGGAGAAATGATGGGAAATAGTTTATTAGCTGCAAGCCGTTTTTCAAATATCGATTACCTGGTGCCGGTGCCATTATATATAGATAAGGAATTCAAACGTGGTTATAACCAATCCACCATTATTTGTGATGGCATTGAAGCTTCAACGCAAATCCCACTTATGAATAATAATATCATTCGTCAACGACATACGGAAACCCAGACACGCAAGAACAGAAGTTCACGTTGGCAGAATGTAGCCAATAGTTTTGTTGTAAAGAATCCCGCCACTATTACAGGGAAAAATATATTATTGATTGACGATGTGATAACAACAGGTGCCAGCCTTGAAGCCTGTGGCCAGGCAATCCTACAGGTAACTGGAACATCCTTAAGCATCGCAGCACTGGCTCATGCAACAAAATGAAATAGCGCATACATATATATATGTAAGGCAATTATTCAATCGTTAGAAAAGCCAATTGAAAAAAACTTTACATTTGAAAGATGAAGTTTCTATTTAATTGTTGCCTTGTATCTTTTCTATTTTGCTTTTTCCTCATTTCCTGTAAAAAAGATTCTTTTATAAGAAGCAGTGATGCATACATTAACATCACCCGTGACAGTATTAAATTTGATACGGTTTTTACAACTGCAGGTTCCATTACGCAGTCATTTAAGATCATCAATGAGAATGATCAGAAAATATTATTATCTAAAGTAAAACTGGCTGGCGGATCAACATCTGCTTTTAAAATAAATATCAATGGCAATCCAACTATAGAAGAAGATAATATTGAAGTTGCCGCAAACGATAGCATTTATGTTTTTGTTTCTGTATATGTAGATCCTACAACAGGCAATCTTCCTTTTCTTTTAAGAGATAGTGTTTTAATAAATTATAATGGCAATGATCGTTTTGTAAAATTAGTAGCCTATGGACAAAATGCTCATTTTATAAATAGTGGCGTACTCACAGGCAACATTACATGGCCAAATGATCTTCCTTATGTGATTCTTGGCAGTGTTCGGGTTGATACAACAGCGAGCCTTACCATTGAAGCTGGTTGTAAAATTTATTCGCATGCCGATGCGCCGTTTCTTGTAGATGGAACACTTATTATTAATGGTGAAAAAGACAATGAAGTAATATTCAGGGGCGACAGGCTTGATAATGATTATAAAGATCTTCCTGCAAGCTGGCCCGGAATTTTTTTCAGGGGAACAAGTAAAGACAATGTGTTGACATTTGCCGTTATAAAAAATGCAAACGATGCTGTTGTTGTTAATGATCTTTCTATAAACAGCAATCCAAAACTTATCATGCATCAATGCATTATTGATAATGCATTTGAAGCCGGTTTGTTTGCCATCAACGGAAGCGTGCAGGCTGATAATAGTTTAATAACCAATTGTGGTAATAATATCGTGTTGCAACTTGGCGGAGAATATAGTTTTACAAATTGTACGGTTGCAGGTTATTCTAATCAGTATCTGCTGCATACAAATCCTGTATTGCAGGCATCAGATGCTACGATCGAAAATGGCGCAACGAATACTGCAGATCTAAATGCATCATTTGTAAATTGTATTTTTTGGGGAGATGCAGGTGTGGATGATGAAGTAGCTGTTGATAAAGAAGGTAGCGGCATTTTTAATATGAGCCTTGAAAATTGTATTTACAAAGCCATTAATGATCCGGCTAATACAACCCTAACTTCTTCTCTACAAAACCAGGATCCGTCTTTTGACAGTGTTGATGTAACAAATAAATATTATGATTTTAGAATTACAAAAAATCCTGATGCACCTGGTATCAATACCGGAACAATTATTGCTTTTCCTTTTGACCTTGATAATAAGACAAGGGCAATTGGTTTACCTGATATTGGCAGTTATGAAAAACAACCTTAATAAGAAATCAAATCTTTTTGACCGCCGTGTTCGTGTCCCCACCATAAGTGTTCGGAAGATTTTAAGTCCTTTTTTAGAATATTGATTTTTATTGCGTAATAGGATTGGAAGACGGATGATACGGACTGGGCGGATGATCACGGATTTATTTTTTGTTCCAAAAAATTACAGGTACTACCTATGTAGTGTTTCCGTGATGCTGCGTGCAGCATAAATCCGTGAATATCCGCCAAGTCCGTATCATCCGTCTTCCAATCATAGGAGTAGATAAAAAAACTTCCGAAAACTTATGGTGTCCCCACGAACCACAAATAAACAATAAAACTCAACTTTTTTCTTTTTTAAACGTATATAACATTAAACAAAAAAAATCATGATAAAATTAATTGCCATCTCATCTATTGTAATAGCATCAACCATCCTGCAATCAAATACAATTCAAAATACATCTGTGGAAAAACCAGCTTCAGTTATTAACGATAACTCAAAAAACATTTATGGATTCAAAGTAGCTTCACTTGATGGAAGCACGATTGATTTCTCATCCTTTAAAGGAAAAAAAATATTGATTGTAAATACAGCTTCGCAATGCGGCTACACGCCACAGTATAAAGAACTTGAAGAACTGTATGAAAAATACAAAGAGAAACTTGTTATCGTAGGTTTTCCTGCTAACAACTTTGGCGAACAGGAACCTGGAACAAATACTGAAATCAAAGCATTTTGTACAAAAAATTATGGTGTAACATTTCCAATGGCAGAAAAAATTTCTGTTAAGGGAGATGATATGGCACCCATTTATAAATGGCTTACGCAGAAAGATCAAAATGGTGTACTTGATGCCGAGATCAAATGGAACTTCAATAAATTTCTTTTGGATGAGCATGGAAAAATGATTGCTTATTTTCCGAGTAAGGTTACACCGATGAGCGAAGAGATCACGGGTAAACTTTAGAAAATGATAAAGCTATCAACCATAACTGCTTTTTTGTTTTCAGGCAGTTTATTTTTTCATTCCAATAACAATGATAACAATAATAAAAAAATTGTTGCTGAAGCAAGATCAATCTATGATTTTAAAGTATTGGGATTGAACGGAGATACGATTGACTTTGCATCATTTAAAGGAAAAAAAATATTAATTGTAAATACTGCTTCAAAATGTGGATTCACACCACAATATGAAGCACTCGAACAATTGTATGAAAAGTACAAAGACAAATTAGTCATTGTTGGTTTTCCTGCAAATAACTTTCTTTCCCAGGAACCTGGCTCCAATGAAAAGATAAAAGAATTCTGCACAAAAAATTACGGCGTTACATTTCCCATGGCTGCAAAAATATCTGTGAAAGGAAAAAATATCGCTCCTATTTATAAATGGCTTTGCAACAAAGAAGAGAATGCTGTGATGGACGCAAAAATAAAATGGAACTTTAATAAATTTTTATTGGATGAGAAGGGTGTTATCATTGGGAAATTTAATAGCAGGGTTACACCGATGAGTGAAGAGATAATAGCGAAGTTATAGGAACAAACACTGATCACCGACGACAGACAACAGATAATTTATTATAAAGCAATGAAATAAAATTTCATTTTTTTTTATTTTTCAGCATTTATTATTTTCTATTTGCAAGAGATTCTTAATTGTCAATTATCCATTATCAATTGTCAATTATCTTTGCATCCATGCAATTCTCACAGGTCATCGGCCAAAAAGATTTAAAGATCCAACTCGTACACATGATTCAGCAAAACAGGCTGAGTCATGCTTTACTTTTTTTAGGTAAAGAAGGAAGCGGCGCACTTTCTTTGGCGAGGGCATTTGCACAATATGTTGTTTGTGAAAAAGTAAACGGACGGGAATCGGAAATCGGAAATCGGAAATCAGAGCCTTCCCTTTTTGGAGATCCGGAACCAATTGCAGCGACCCAACAACAAACGAATAACGAGAAACAAGAAACGAGAAACGGCGAAGCAAACGATTCCTGTGGAGAATGCCTCGCCTGTAAAAAAGCATCCCAACTCATTCATCCCGATATACATTTTTCTTATCCTGTTATTCCAAGAAAACCTGGTGACAAACCCATTAGCACAGATTACATAAAAGAATGGCGTGAGTTTTTAAAAGACCAACCTTACGGAAATACATTTGACTGGTTACAGTTTATCGAAGCTGAAAATAAACAAGGCAATATTACCGCGCTTGAATGCGAAGACATCCTTCGTAAAATGAGCCTGAAAAGTTTTGAGGCCGAATATAAAATTTTGATCATGTGGATGCCCGAACTTTTGGGCAAAGAAGGAAACAAACTTTTAAAACTGATCGAAGAACCGCCCCCAAATACATTATTCATATTCGTTGCAGAAAATGAATCCCTGATATTACAAACCATTTTATCGCGAACCCAACTGGTAAAAGTTCCCATGCTTACCAACCTACAGGTTGAAGCTGCCCTGGAAACCCGGGAAGGCATTACTGTAAATAAAGCCCAACAGGTTGCTGCCATGAGTAATGGAAATTACCATGAAGCACTCCACCAATTACAACATGCTGAAGACGATTGGGAAGTTTTATTAAGAGATTGGCTGAACAGCATTGTAAAAACCGGGCCGGCAGCCCAGGTTAAATGGATTGAAGAAGTGAGCAAGACCGGCAGGGAAAAACAAAAACAATTTCTAAAGTATTTCACGCATCTCCTGGAGCATGCAATCCGCCTGCGGGTGATGGGCAATGCGGTGGACGAAGCGGCTGAAAGCCAATCCACGACTGACTTTGCACTGAGATTTAATAAACTCTGCGACATCTCCCAACAGGAAGCAATCATTCATGAACTGGACCAGGCTGCCTACTATATTGAGCGTAATGCCAACGCCAAAATACTATTTCATGCCCTAACCATCAGGTTGTATCACATTATTAGCAACAAATCAGTAATTTTGATGCAATGAGGAAATTGCGTTAAGCTGCGGGAATAGTGAAACAAGCTTATTTTTGAACTGACTTTTTCAACTATACTCAACATCGTGTGTCGCTTCCTGAAAGTTTTCGGGATACTTTTTCAGCTTTATTCAGCTGAAAAACAATAAACAAGAACGTATCTTAAAAGATCGTGCAGGCACCGATAAAGTTCAGCAGGAATTTCTGCCAGCTTCCTCAAAATAATTTTACTCAACATTTCCCGATTAAATCGGGAGAACAAATAATTTAATTATGGGATGTGGAAGTGGCGGTTGCTCAACTTCGAAAGAT
>JBDTLP010000129.1:0-12664 GCA_039934735.1 Ferruginibacter sp.
AATTCAATTTCTCTGCATTTACCAACTAAAATTTTAAACTGCTGACTGCTGATTTCTGATTTCTGATTTCTGATTTCTGATTTCTGATTTCCAGTTACCGATTCCCGTATACACTTTCTCTATCTCTCCTACCATCACTTTCAAACTAAATGCTTCTTCTACACGCTGCCTGGCCTTTTTTCCATAAGCTTTTATTTGATCCGGATTTTCCAATAAATATGTAAGAGGCTTTTCCAGTTCTTTCCATTCATTCACAGGTACCATAAATCCATCTATGTTATTGCGAAGCACTTCTTTTATCCCACCAGCATCTGTACATGTTACTGCACATTCCATACTCATTGCTTCGAGTAAGGCTACCGGTAAGCCTTCAAATTCAGAAGTCATCATAAAGATATCTATGGCCGATAACCAGGGTAATACATCTGTTTGCAAACCCGGAAATAATATTTTTTCTTCCATGCCCTGCTCCTTTATATAACCTAACAATGCTTCTTTTAAAGGACCATCACCAACTATGATCCCACGAATGCCGGGAAATTTTTGATTCATGATCTTAAAAACATCTATCCATTCCTTCAGTCTTTTTTGAAAACGAAAAACAGCAATCGTTCCCAGAACTATACAATTGGTATCAATATTTTGTTGCTGCCTGATTTGTAAACCTGCCTCATTATTGCGAACAAAATGTTCCATGTTCACTCCATTGAGGATTGTTTGTACGGGTATCGTGGGATGTATTATTTTTTCGATTGATTGAGCCACATCATTAGAAACAGCTATCACACTTGTTTGCTTGTTGAATGTGAATTTATTAATGGCCTTTGTTATTCCATGATAACGTTCCTGTTTATTGTGTTCGGAATATATAACCGGTATCCCTGTAAGTATATGAATGAAACGACCAACAAATCCTGCCCATGGCAAATGACAATGCAACATCTGTATATTATTGCTGCGTATGTACTTGATGATTTTTCTTGTTTGCAGAACGATTTTAATATTATTTCCTGCAGGAAAATTTTTTACGATTCCTCCTGCATCCTGTAAGCCTTTTACCATCTGGTCCTTCCATGGAAGAAAATAAATATAATGGAACTCAAATTTTTCTTTATCATGTTGTTTCAGTGTTTCCTGTAACAACATTTCAGCCCCGCCACGGCCCAGCGATTTTATAATATGTAATACTTTTATTTTATCCGCCATGCTGATCTTTTTCTTTTAAAACATCTGCATATAAATTTTCAAAATTCCGTAAGGCAGATTGAAGGCTGAAATTTTCCATGATAAATTTTTTCCCATTCTCACCAAGTGATTGTCGAAATGATTCATTTTCCAATAAAGCAATGATCGCTTTACTAAAATCCGTGCTATCATATTTATTGAGAAGTATTCCTGTTTTTCCATTAACCATCGCCTCGCCTACACCACCTGTAGCAACAGCAATCGTTGGAAGCGATTGCATTCCTGCTTCCAATAAAGCCCCGGGCACACCTTCGATCTTACTGGCAAAAACGAAAAGGTCACTACCAGCCAATAACTCCGGCACATTTTTACGGTAGCCGGTAAATATAATATGTTCAGTTAGTTTTTTTTGCGTCACGATTGCTTTGATCTCCTCTAATCTTTCTCCTATGCCAACAAATAACATTCTCGCAACCAGGCCATGAGCAAATACCTTTTCAAAGCTCTCGATTAGAAATTCGTGGTTCTTTTCTGGTGAGAATTGTGCAGTATATAATAGTATAAAATCTGTTTCGGAAAACCCGAATTCTGTTGCAATCTTTTTCCTTGCAGCAATACGATCATAAATCAATTCGGGAACACCACGACGGATCACGCTGGCTTTCGCTGGCGGGTAACCGAAGGTTTTAATAAGATCCTCCATGGATTCATTTCCAACTGAAGTAACCCTGTCTACTTTTTTAAAAAACAAACCGTTCATTTTTGTTCTTAATGAACCAGGCTTTGTTCTTGAACTAACCATACTTATGTTCCTGTAAATAATATTCAGTTTAGGATAAAATATTTTTGCAATGGCAGAATATTTAAGTGTGTCAGAACCATTTGCCTGGATGATATCTGGCTTCCTGGTTTTAATAAATTTCATTAATTTAAATAGAAGCTTTATACTGAAGCTTCCTCTTTTTCCACCCAGGTCAATATTTTCTGCACCCTTTGCAACAAGGGCATTTTCATTCGTATTGTAAAGCCCTGTATATAAAACCTCATGGCCATTTTTTGCAAGCATGTTGCTTAATTCTGCTGCAAAAACCTGTGCACCTCTTGCCTGCCTTTCTGTAACTAGTTGAAGAATTTTGATAACCTTTATTTTTATAAATTAATTATTTTTTTGTGTTGTAGGATTGGAATACGGATGATACGGACTGGGCGGATATTCACCGATTTATTTTTTGTTCCAAAAAATGACAGATCTGTGTTAAGTTTATTCCTATCATAAAACAAATCCCGTTGTATCTGTCATGCTGCGCAGGCAGCATTTATCCGTGATCATCCGCCCAGTCCGTATCATCCGTCTTCCAATCATAAAACGAAATCAAAATCTTATTGCGTGATTAACCATTCTCTAAACTTTTCAACGCCTGTTTTGAAATCTGTTTTAGGTGTATAGTTAAGCAATTGCTGTGCTTTCGAAATATCTGCAAACGTAATGGGTACATCTCCCATTTGTTCAGGCATGTATTCTATGATCGCTTTCTTTTTAAATACATCCTCGATTGTTTCAATCATTTCAGACAATGAAACCGTTTGATGATTGCCCAAATTAAATACTTCATAAGAGGTACGTATATAATGAAGCGCATTGTAAATCCCCTGTACCGTATCAGCTACATAAGTGTAATCTCTTCTTGTACTGCCATTTCCAAAAAAATGAATTGGCTCATCATTCAATATTTTTTTACTGAATAAATGTATGGCGAGATCGGGACGTTGCCTTGGACCAAACACAGTAAAAAAACGAAGTGCTATAAAGCGAATATCATATAAGTGACTATAAACATGTCCAAGTAATTCGCCCGATATTTTAGTACTTGCATAAGGGCTGATAGGGTTCAGTACTGCATCGCTTTCTTTCCATGGAAAATTTTTATTGATCCCATACACACTGCTTGATGAGGCAAACACAAATTGTTTGATATTTTTATTTTTTGCAAACTCAAGCATGTTTTGTGTTCCTTTTACATTCACATCCTGGTACGCAACAGGATTTGCTATAGAGGGCCTTACTCCTGCTTTTGCTGCAAGATGAATGATGGCTTCATACTTACCCGTAAGTTTGTCATTCAGTTCTGCTTCATTTAAAATATCCATTTCAATAAATGTAAATGATGCATGATCCGTAAATGAACTGATGTTCTTTAACTTGACCGCTTTTGGATAGAAGGGATCAAAATTATCAATTACTGTAACTGCGTAATTATTACCAAGTAATTTTTCAACGAGGTGGCTTCCAATAAAGCCTGCACCACCGGTTACAATAATCTCTTTTTTTTCCATTTTTTTAAACACGAATTTTTTGCACTAATTACACGAATTTATATCACTCAAATTTTGTGTGGTTGGTGATAACACCAAACCACGGCGCAGACATCTTACATCATACATCTTACATCTTAAATCTTAAATCAAATAAGACCTTCCTCTTTCACCCGCCTACCTACCACATCTTTAAGAAACGATTCATACTCGTTTGCGATCACTTTTATGTCAAACCTTTTTTTTGCTTCTTCTCTTGCACGATCAGCCATTTGCATAATTGCCGGGTATGAAGTGATCATTTTATCCATGCTATCCACCAGTTCATCCACATCCTTTACCTTAAATATCAAAGCTGTCTCGTTGCTTACCGCTTCGAGATTCATTGAAATACCTGAAGCAATAATTGGAATACCTGCCATCATCGCTTCAATCAGTGCTCCACTGAATCCTTCATACCAGGATGGAAAAACGAAACAATGCGCCTCATATAATTTCTTCCAGCCTTCCGGAACCATACCGTGCAACCTAACAGCATCGTGTAGCTGATATTCATTTATCATGGCTTCGGTCTTTTTCCTGAACAATCCATCACCATAAATATCAAGCGTAATATTGTTATGCTTTTTTTTCAGTGTATTAAAAGCCATTATTAATTCTGCGAGTCCTTTTCTTTGTAACATCCTGCCGACAAATACAAAACGAAAACCGCCTGCAACAGGCAAAAGCTTACGTTCTGGAAATACATCTGCTTCACGTCCACGATATATCACTTTGATCTTCTTTTTACGAATGCCCAATGCTTTTGCATTGCTTTGTGCAATTGAAACTGCATTTGATATCCAGTATTTAGGTATGCCTGCTGTCCATTTATCTACCAGCCAAAAAAAACGGAATTTTGAATATTGTTTTTTCTGGCGCATCTCTTCTATGCGAATTTCACCATAGCTATCATTCACAAATGTACCTATAACAGGTGTTCGGGTAATTAATCCTGCAATCCTGGAAACAATATTTGCTGTAAGAATAGAAGAAACAATAAGATCTGGTTTTTCTTTCCTGATCAGTTTAACGAGCCGGCTTATTCCTCTATAGTAGGAATATTTTCCGCCCATATCAATAAAATGTAATGGTATGCCTGCTTTTTCATAGAGTGGCTGCAGTGCGTAGCCCGGAAGTAAATGAACAACTTTTGTTTCTGTATCCTTCGAAAAATAACTCAGAATGTCAACGGTACTTTTTTCTGTACCTCCATTTGCCAACGTATCTAATGTGAAAAAAACTTTCATCGCTCAATTTGATAATTTGATAATTTGATAATTTGATAATGAAGTGCTTCATTATCAAATCATCAAATTATCAAATCAATTAATTATTATTTGATCCCGTGGCCGGTGTCCCACCGAACACTTACCTGATGAAAAACTTCACATTATTTCAAATCTTACAAAGCCTTCATCATCAAATTTCCAAATCTCCAAATTATCAAATTAGTTCTTATTCACCCAACTCACATTATACTTCACATCTTCCTTATGCTTCACCAATACATTTTTAAAGTAAGCGGGGAAATCAATATTTCCTTTTTCCATGCTATCAATCGAATCTATTATGGCTTGTACCCAATTTGCATCATTCACATTAATAGCAGGAATCGGGTATTCAAATTGTGCAAAAAGTTCTTTTGTTTTAAATACCATTCCTTCAATAGGTATAACAGGCACACCACCAGCCAGTGACATTACATTTGTATGCAATCTTGCACTTATTATATAATCGAAACCTGATAGTTGCTTTGCATATTCCATATAATTCTTTGGTTCAGGTAGTGCATCAATATTAAAGGATGTTTTAAATCTTTCCTGTATAGGCAGATCTCCCAAAGGTTCATTGGTAATAAATACAATCTCTTTATTATATTGCCTGAGTTTACCCACAATTGCTTCAACATCCTTCCATTCATATTTTAATAATGGTGTAATGTTAATGCCAACAGATCCTTTTTTCTTAACTCCGCCCGCTTCTGCAATGGTACGTATTGCCGTATCAGGTGCTACCATGATCTTATTGATATCTACACCAAAAGAGGCTATGTCTGCTTTGGAAATGGCACCACGCACCACGATCTGGTTCATATTTCCATATACAAGATTCACGATCTTTTTAAAAGTATCTGTATTTACAACAAGCGATTGATTAACGGCCCCGGTTTGTTTTCCCAGTTTTTGTGCAATGCGGATCTCGAGCATCTGGCGAAGAAAAACATGGTTATCACTCACCTCTCCTGCACCACTATAAATTAAAACATCGCAGCTATTTATATTGGCGATCCTTGGCATGTATGTTTTATCATACAATGAAAATCTTTTTAGCATGCGCTTCACCGGACGTAAAAATGTTTTGACGCCTTCGTATTTTACAGCTGATACTCTTGTGAGTTTGAACTTTTCTACACCTGGTTTAAAACTTGTTTTCCTATCAGATGAACGAAATTTCTTTACAACAGCATCGGCCCATTTATCAAATAATTTTTCCGGCTCTGCACTCGCAATCAACTTATCCATATCGTAAGCATATAAACCGATTGGCCTGCCACATACATATAAATTGTCTTTCCCAATCTCTTTGGTGAATAACTTTATTAACTCCATGGACAAAGCCTGGTTGCCAATGTTGGTGGTATTTAACTTCGTAACTAAAAAAACTTTTTTCATAATTTTTGCAAAGGTAGCGCTAATGGTTTTTTTACAGTAAGAATGTTGAAAAAAATTGACGTATGGGGAAAGGTTGACTGGTTGAAATAGTTGATTGGTTAATATAGGACGGCCTTGTTAACTTTATTAACTCTATCAACGCTGTTAACTTTTTCAACCTCACTCCACCAACCCAAATCCCTGTAACTGAACCATCTTTTTAAACACCGGCGACTTAACAAAAAGTTCATCAAAGGTTCCTACCTGGTCTATTTCTCCTTTATTTAATAATATGATCCTGTCTGCATTTTTTATGGTAGACAACCTGTGGGCAATTATTAGAATACTGTACTTGCCTTTCAGGTTCTCAATATTTTCCTGTATTTCTCTTTCTGTTTCTGAATCAAGTGCAGACGTAGCTTCATCCATAAAAAGAAAATCAACTTCTTTATAAAGTTCTCTTGCGATGGACAATCTTTGTTTTTGCCCGCCACTTACATTGATCCCATTGCTACCCAATAAGGCATCGCCTTGTAAAGGCTGGCTCATCACCAGATCGTAGATAGATGCTTTTTTTAATGCTTCAATAAAACGTGCTTTATTTTCTGGCGTGGGCTCATCCCAAAAACTAACATTATTAAAAATAGTATCGCTGAAGATAACCGGCTCCTGTGTGATGTATCCAAGTTTATTTTGGAATGTTTGCTTATTTAGTTCTTCCAGGTTTTCTCCGTCAATCAAAACATTGCCTTTTGTGGGTGATAACAAACCTGTAATAATATTGATCAGCGTTGTTTTGCCTGAACCACTTTCGCCAACGATTGCAATGGTTTCATTCTTCTTAACAGAAAGATTAATATTGTTGAGAATTTTTGAATCTCCATAAAGGAAAGAAAGGCCTTTAAGTTCCAATGTATTTTTAAATCCCTGGAATGGTTTAGAACCATTGGTTTCTTTACCTGCTTTTAATTCGGTATTGAATTCTGTCATATTCTGCATGCTGCCTGAGAAATTCAGGAACTGGTTCCAGAAATTCTGCATACTCATCAGCGATACCAGTGCCCTGTAAAATAAAAGCAAACTCAAAATGATCACACCAATTCCCTGGTGAAAAACACTTACCTGGATCAATATGACTGACGTTACAACAAGAATGATCAGCGGCTCTCTCATTGCGCCAAGCCCTGCTGCAATCAACCCCGTTTTTCGCTGTGTTTGTTGAATTTTATCATTCTGTTCTACCAGTTTCTTTGCATACTTATGTATGAGCCCGGTTGATTTCAGGTATTTGAAAAAAGTGACTTTTTGTATCAGTATCCCCTGGAAGGCATGATTTTCACTGGTAAGTTTTTTTGAAAGTGCCTTGGTGGTCTTTTGCATTTTCCTGAAAATAAGATTGGTAAGGCTACCACCAACAATAACCAATAACGCAAACTTTGGATTTGCGATCAATGCCATTGATAAATATACCAATACAAAAATGCCATATTGAATAGAAATAAAATAAAAACGATAAGCCTGTTTCACCCTTTCTACTTCACCACTAAATGTATTTTGAATACGTCCTGTATCAGCATTTACAAAAACATTGTAGCTGAAATCGCATAGTCCTTCAATATTGCGCATGCGAATGGTATTGATGAAACGTTGTTCATACATAACACGAACATATCCTTCCGAAAATTTCATCAAACCTTTAAGGCTGAAGAAAAAGAAGATGAGGCATAGCACAACTAAAAGTGTGAGTGGAATACCTAAATAATGAAATACATCTGCCAGGAATGACAGATTGCCCATATTAGCCTGGTCTGCTTTGGCATTGTTTACATCTACCATTTGTAGTAATGGAATGAACATCGCAAGGCCAAGGCCATCCATTAACCCCACAAGGATATTCAGAAACAAGCTTATGAATATCCTGTACCTGAGATGGGAATAGAAGTAATAAAAGTATTGGAAGTACTTTTTAAATAAATTCTTTAGTGTTTTCAACTTTTTTTTATATCAGGTTGCTCAACTGTATTTATAACCTGCATTTATAAAAACCCTTTCCTCTATCAGACTTCAGTTTCAACTGCTATCTTCCGAAATTCATCGGGCTCTGCGACAAAGGAGCGTATGGGTAATTGTAGTAATGCCAAAAAACAGTTACAACATTGTAAGCTTAACTTTTACCTTTTTCTTTCCTGGCATCTTCACCGGAATAATAAGAATAGCCGTATTTATTCTTGTAATAATAGTAACCATACTTATTACCGAAGTAGCCTTTATTTTTCACACCGTTAAATACGATTGCGATGCTCTTGAAAATATTCCGGTCGTGCCATTCATTTATTTCTGCAACCTGTTCTTTTACGGTTTGCTGGAAGCGGGTAACCACGAGCGTTACATCTGCCCATTGTCCCAATATCTGTGCATCTGCAACAATACCAAACGGAGGAGTATCTATGACAACCACTTCATAATTTTGATCAAGAAAATGTTTGATCCCTTTTATATATTCTCCTGAAATTAGTTCCTGTGGGTTAGGTGGTATGGCGCCTGCAGGGAAAAAATCGAGCGTTTCATTGTATTTTTTTTCTACAGAAAAAATAATGTCGCTGATATCAGCTTTGCCAATCAATACACTGGTAAGTCCCAATTTCTCTGATGATACGCCCAATGCTTTTGAAATTTTAGGTCTGCGCAAATCAAATTCAAGGAGCGCCACCTTTTTGCCTTGCATGGCATAACTCTTAGCAAGGTTCATGGAAAGAAAAGATTTCCCTTCTCCGCTCACACTGGAAGTGATCAATATAAAATTGGTGCTTTTTCCTGCCGAAGTATAAAAATTAATATTCGTCCTCAGTGATCTTATTTGTTCTGCAAACATGGAACGTTGGGCGCTATCTACAACAAAAGGTAGATTTTCTAAATTTTCTGCCTGCGCAAGTTCTGCAATTACCGGAATAACTGTCATTGCCTGCAACTGCCTTTTTGAAATGATCTTCCTGTTCATTACTTCTTTAAGAATAGCATAAATAAGTGGCAGGAACAAACCAATCAGCATGGCCGCAATCAATACTTTTGATCGGGATGGCTGAATGATTGCATTTAATTTTACTGGTGGGTAAAGCAATTGCGAATTGATCGTTACAGAAGCTTTTGCGATGGAAGCCTCTTCTCTTTTTTGAAGTAAAGTAAGATAAAGTGCTGCTTTTATTTCCTGGATACGTGTTTTATCAATGATCTCCTTTTCCGAAGAAGGTGCATTTTTTAAATAATCAGTAGCATCTGCGATATGTGCCTTATACATCGCTTCAGCAATAGCCAGGTTAGCCTTGTAATTAGCAACCTGCTTTTCCATATTACTGCGCATATCTGCAATATTCTGGTCGGCAAGTTTAAGTGCAGGGTTATTGTCGGTAGCAGTAAGGGCAAGTTTTTCCCGCTGCTGCATCATTAATATATAGCTCTGTAAAGTAGCCTGCAAAGAAGGGTTATCAGTAATACCAACAAAAGAAAGATCTGTTTCTTTAAGGTTTGGATTTTTAATAAACATTTCCAACTGGCTGATCGTCCCCTTCAATATAGTGATCTGCGTAAGCTCCTTATCATAATCCGCCATCTTTGTAAGATAGAGGGTACTCGTTGCAGTTATATCCGTGATGCCTTTGCTTGATTTAAAATGTGCCAAAGCATTTTCAATTGAATCCAGTTCTTTGGCCAACGGAGAAAGCCTTTGTTCAATAAATACAATGGCTTGCGAATAAGCCCGTGACTTATTTGCTTCCATGATATCTATATTCAATCGCATTAACGTATTTAGGATATCGATCGCACGGTCACTTGACACATCCGAATAACCGATCGTTATGATATTACTTTCTTTGCTGGTGGCGATGGTAAGTCCCTTGCTTATTGCGAATGCAGTGGCGAGTTTGTTTTTACTATAACAATTAATGGGTGTCTGGATGGCAAAGTCGTCCAGTTTATATATCACTACATTTTGCCCTTTTATTCTAAAAGGAATTCCCCACTTAGCGTAACCGCTGGTAGAATCTTTTTTAAACCGGAACCCTTCTTTATCCGGTATTATAGAAAAACTGATCTCGGGCGTTTCATCTGTTGGTTTGTCTTTGATGATAAACCATTTGATAAATCCGTAAAAATCTTTATTCTTAAATCTTCCCTGTGCCTGGGAATTGTATTGAAGACCCAGGGTATCAACAAGCATCGTTGCCAGTGTAGGCGATTTAAAAAAAGCGATCTTATCATTGAATGGATCACGACTGTTTCCAAAAAGCGCCTGCCCAATCGTCACTTCCTGGTCCTGTTCAATACTGATACTGGTTGTTACATTGTAAACGATATCTGTATATCGCAGGTATAAAAGCCCAACGAGGTAACCAAGAATACAAAACAAAATAATAAAGGGCCATACGGATATCACCCTTCTAAAATCAATATCGATTGAGTTTACACGCAGTTTTGAAGTTGCGTTAATCTCCTTATTTTCGGAATTCATATTCTTATTTTCCCAAACGTTAAAATCGTCTTTGCTCATGTTTATAAGTTTCTTACTGCAATAAATATTGCAAGTATTGCACCTGCGATGGTTATAATATTCCGGGTAGGACTATTAGGGCTCAGGAATGAACTAAACTTCCCGGGTTGCATATAAATAAGGTCATTATTCTGAAGATAGTAATAAGGGGATTGAAATATGGTTTTACTGTTCAGGTTAAGCTTTGCATAAGAACGTATCCCGTCATTGTTTTCACGCACCAACCAAACTTCATTCTTTTTATCAAATGGATCCTGTACACCCGACTGAGCAATGGCCTCAAGTATAGTTAGTCTTTCATTTACCATTGGTATTGGCGTTCCCTGTCTTCCATTCATAAAATAGACCTGTCCCCTTAGGTTCACATTCACGAAAAGATCTTTATAAAAAAAAGCCAGTTTTTCTTTTATCTCAGCTGCAGCCTGAGGGGTAGTGAGATTTACTACTTTAATCGTTCCCAGCAAAGGAAATTCAATGGTTCCGTTATTATTAACCAGGTAGCCGCTATTTGTTTGTTGAGCAGCAGAAGCACCAGAACTCTGTACATTAAATGGATTTAAATATGCTGTCAGTGCCGGGTCTGTTGAGCTAACCGTAATTGTAAGGCGGTCATTTTTCTGTATCCTTTGTACCGAAACCTGGGCCGCAGTATCCAAAGTATCTTTACCAGGTAATTTATCATTGAAATAATATAGCCTGCTGGGCGATACACATGAATTAAGAAGAATGATAAAAAGCAGGATGGCAAAAACTGGAAATAACTTTCTCATAAACGTGGAAATTGCAAAGAAAATAAACAAAATCTAATTACAGGGATAGAATAGTTCAACGTCCTGTATTCATCGCCAAAATCCCTATTAATATAGCTGGTTCAGGCCTGGTAGATTAGGTTATATCTTTTTAATATTTGGTTACTTTTTTTAAATTGTAAAGAGGCTGCAATATAAACATAAAAAGTGACTAGGATTAAGAGGATTAAAGGATTTGTAGGATTGAAGCCAGAAACTTCTTAAACCTCAGAAACGTCTGAAACCTTTGAAACCCTTTTTAAGACGGCTTCGCCCCCCTCACTCACTTGTATGGTTCAACTATCGATAGGCCGGAAATATTTCCAGTTATTAGATAGGTAGGTCAGCAAAGTGCGAATATATATTACAATTGACAATTGATAATGGGCAATTGACAATTAAAGAGCCCACCCTTTCCAGGATGAGCTCTTTTATATTTTCTGAACAATTGTTAATTATCAATGGTCCATTGTCAATTCTTTTAGAACTTCAACAGCTTCGTAATCTTCACTTCATTGCCCTGCCTTACTTCCATCATGTATGCGCCGGTTTTAAGGTCGGATCCTACATGGATCGTTTGGTATGGCATTACTTCAAATGTTTTGATGCTGCGGCCCTGTGCATCCATGATGCGTACATGGATCGTTTGTTTACCGGCTGTTACAACCTGTAATTTAAAATCACTCACCGTAGGGTTAGGATATACATTCACTTTCATTGCTTCTGCAGCAGGTTTTGTTGATCCGTCTTTCGTGTAACAATTAGATTGTTTTTCTTCAACGCATGTTGGTAAATGAACGGATGTTGACCTTAGCGTACTGCTTCCACAATTATTAAATGATTGTGCAGTTACATTACCGTTTACAGAAGTACCTGGATAAGTTACCATGATGCTATTCGTTCCCTGGCCCGATACAAGGGTTGCAGCAACTGGTACTGTCCACTGAACAGATGTTGAATTAGCAGGTGTAGCAGCTATTGAGTAAGTGAATACCCTGTTTGGACAAGGTTGTGTTTGTATCACATCTATTACACCTGGTATTGCAGGGTTCAGTTTGTTGATCGACAATGTTCTTGCTGTAGTACTTGTTCCGCAGCCATTCGTTGTCGTTACTGATAATGATCCGCTTACAAAACCA
>JBDTLP010000130.1:0-12631 GCA_039934735.1 Ferruginibacter sp.
AATGATGGCGGAAATCCCCTCACGAAAATCATCACCTTCAATAGCAACTTTTGCTTTCTCAAACATACCTTGTTTATCACCATAACTTTTGAAAACCCTTGTTATGGAGCGACGGAAACCAGCCACATGTGTACCACCTTCAATGGTATTAATATTATTAACATAGCTGAAAATATGTTCCTGGTAACTTGCATTGTAAACCATAGCAACTTCTACTGCGACGTTACTTTTTTCGTCATAACCATCACAATAAATTATTTTTGGAATGAGCGACGCACGGTTGGCATTTTTATCGATCATTTCAACAAACTCTACGATACCACCTTCGCTATAAAAAGTTTTAGTATACGTTGATCCATCATCTTCTTTTTCTCTCAGATCATTCAAGATGATCTTTAGTTTGCGATTAAGAAAAGCAAGCTCCTTTAAACGACCTTCCAAAATATCTTTATTGTACTCTGTTGTTGTAAAGATGGAACCATCGGGCCAGAAATGAACAGTAGTACCTGTTGTATTACTTTCACCTATTTCTCTTACAGGATATTTTGGAATACCAATCCCATATTCCTGTTCAAATTTTTTGCCTTCACGATTTACAGTAACCACCAATTTTTTACTCAGTGCATTCACGCAGCTAACGCCCACACCGTGCAAACCACCGGAAACTTTATAAGATCCTTTATCAAATTTGCCACCTGCATGCAATACCGTCATTACAACTTCCAAAGCGCTGCGATTTTCTTTCGTATGCATGCCTGTTGGAATACCACGGCCATCATCCTCTACAGTGATGGAATTATCTTCGTTAATGGTAACGGTAATATTCTTACAATATCCTGCAAGTGCCTCATCGATTGAGTTATCAACTACCTCATACACCAGGTGGTGAAGTCCCTTCACACTAATGTCACCAATATACATCGCCGGTCGTTTCCGAACCGCTTCTAAACCTTCTAAAACTTGTATACTGTCTGCGCCGTAGCTGTTTGTGGCAAGGGAGGTTAATTCAACTGTTTCTGTACTCATAAATGCTTCAAAATCTCTTTAAAATGAAATAAAATTTCAATCCCGCGAAGTTAAGGGAAATCAAGGGTTTTACACACTTAAAGAAGGTTTATTTTGAAGGTATTTTGTAAACATTTTCTTAACGGTTTTATGAATAAAATTTCTTTGTTCAAGATCGTTGCAACAGCGGAATTTTCCTCCTTATCCGGACTGCTTTACAAAGTGAATGAGTGAATAGGTGAATGGGTCAATAATATTCATGGTTATCATTCACCTATTGACCTATTCACTTTGTAAGTTTTAACCCGGATATAAACATTAACTGTAAAAATTAATGTTCGAACATTGTTATTATCGTAAAACGTTTCGTATATTTGCATCGAAATTTTTCAATGGATCAACAAATCGACATATTAACCTTAGCCTACAAGCAACCATACATGTATAATGAAATGGAGCTGTTGCAGGAAGTTGTAAGGAATGTTCCCGGTTCTGTTCAGTACGCTATCAAACGCTATAAAAAGCATACACAATGGAATATGGAAGATACCGGTGTGCTGGTTTATCATTATGCGAAAAACAACACTGCTGAAAATTATCTTGAACTTAAGTTTTGTGTAAGCGGAAATGTATATTGCCGTCAAAAACAAACAGAATGCGATTACTGCAAATTAAATACATCACGCAGTTGTGTTGAAAAAGTAGATAGTGTAGATGTATTGAGTTTCACTTTTTCACCTTCTTACCTGCACCAGTTTGCAAAGGCACACAAAACACCGGTAACACTTACAGATAATGTACTTGGATTTACACATACAAGTTCTTTCTCAAAAATACTCCCGCTTTGTGGCAAAACAAGAATGGCCATTGAAGCACTCTTGAATCACACTTACACTGATACACTGGAAAATATTTTTATCAATGCGCAAACGCAGATACTATTATTATATAGTACCGATTGTATGCTTGGTGATAAAGAAGAAACAAGTTTTACCTGTAAGTTTCTTGCTAATGAGGCTGACCGTGAAAAAATAATAAAGGCCCGTGAGATTTTGTTGCTACATATTGGTGAACCCATTACCATCAAGGCACTCAGCCGTAAAGTGGCTATCAACGAATGTTATTTAAAGAAAGGTTTTAAAGAAATTTTCGGCACCACGATCTTTGATTTTTATCAGAGCCAGAGAATGGAACATGCTAAATATCTTTTGTACGATAAAGGTTTAAGTGTAACAGAAGTTTCTTTAATACTGGGCTATTCTTCTATCTCTCATTTTAGCACTGCATTTAAAAAGCATACTGGCATCAAGCCTTGTGAATTGTTGTTGCGTAACGCATAAATATCAACCTGCTACATTAAACATTTTTATAAAAGCTGCTGCTTTCATTTCGGTATCTGCATATTCGATCATGTGATACAATCCATCAAATTCTGCCTCACTCAATATCATACTTGTACCAGCACATGCTGTAGGTAATACAATCGTTTTAAGATGCCTGTCTTTGTCAGGAGATATTGTTTCAAAATGTTGTTCCAGGTATAGCCTGAACCTTTCGAATGCTTCTGAATTAAAAGATAGCAGAAGATTACCGAAGCAGATCTGTATCTTATTACACTGCTTACATTCAATTACGTATCCGCTTTTCTCATTATGAAACCAGGTATAATAACTGCACATAGAAAAATTTTAAGCAAATCTGCCTGACATTATTACTTTTCTATTTCAAATTCAGGAAAACCATTTACGCAAAAAGAAAACCCCATGAGTTCCACGCATTTTTCCCGATACAGTATACTTTTTTACCGATAACGAAACCAGCCTGGCATTTTAACCCTGCACTTTTGCAGTATGAGAAAAAGAACAATCATTTTATTAAGTTTATTTATTTTTTTTACTTATTCGAAGGCACAAGTTCGCACACCTGCACAGCAACTAATGACCAATGAAGATTCTTTGCATACGGGAACAGGACAATCAAAAACAGTTATTTCCGGTTATGGAAGCGCTTTTTATCAAAGAAATTTCAACGAAAAGACAGCATCCATTACTTTAGAAAGAGCCGTGCTATTTGTGGGCCACCAATTTAATTCTAAGATCTCCGTTTTTACAGAGTTAGAAATTGAAAATGCAAAAGTTGAAGGTGGCGATGGTGGAGGTGAAGTTGCTATGGAACAGGCTTACCTGAAATTTAACCTCAATTCACGTCAATATATTACAGCTGGTTTATTCATCCCAAGGGTTGGTATATTAAATGAAAACCATTTACCTGTAAATTTTAATGGAACGGAAAGGCCCATTGTAGAACAACTGGTAATTCCGGCTACATGGAGAGAACTCGGTATTGGCTTTTATGGACGTACAAAAAAAATCAACTATACCATTTCATTAATGAACGGGCTAAACTCAAGTGCATTTGAACATGGAAGTGGTTTGAGAGACGGCCGTTTTGAAGGAAGAAATGCAACTGCGAATAACCTTGCTGTGAGTGCAGCCATTCAATATTATTTACATGATTTTACATTCCAACTTTCCGGTTATGCAGGCGGAACCAATGGACTTAGCAAACGTGGCAGTGATAGCCTCAATTTAAGTTCAGGAATTTTTGGCTTGCCTGTTTACCTTGGCGAAGCTGATATTCAATGGGCAAAGAATGGCATAAATGCAAAATTACTGGGTGCTTATATTTCTTTTCCGGATGCTTCAAATATTAATAAAGCATATGGTAATAATGTAAGCAACACAATGTATGGTGCTTATGCAGAACTTGCTTATAACTTTCTTGAGCATAGTAAAAAAATGAAAGGCCAGCAGCTAAATATTTTTGGACGCTATGAAATGCTGGATCTGAATGCCAGCATTCCTGGTAATGCCATTTATGATGGAACAGAAAAACAACAGCATATTATTTTAGGACTATCGTACTTGCCTATACGCAATATTGTGATCAAGGCTGATGTGCGCCTGCTACATACAGGTGCTGAAAATCCTGACCTGGTAACAAACCCCAGCCCCGTAAGAATTCCGTATAAGCAAAGCAACCAGTTTTTAAATATTGGAATAGGATATTCATTTTAAAATAAAAAATGTGGAACGCAGAGATTTTTTAAAAGGTGCCTGTAGAATTTGCCTGTTAGGCGCAGCGATTGGAACCGTTTCAACAAACCTGACTTCCTGTAGTCCCAAAATAGCGGGCAACAATACTTTCAGGCCTGTTGTAAATAATAACCAGGTGGAAGTTCCCCTATCTATATTTGACAACAATGCTTTCCAGGTGATTAGTCCTGCTAAATATGAATTCGAAATATCAGTAGAAAAAAAACCTGATAATACTTATAAAGCTTTGTTACTAAAATGTACGCATTACCAGCATCAACTAACCACAACGGGTAATGGCTTTACATGCAGTTTACATGGAAGCAAATTTGATAAAGAAGGAAACGTGTTAAAGGGCCCTGCAGAAACCCCATTACAGGAATTAAAAACACAAATAGTAAAAGACACTTTATTAATACAACTATAAAATAAAAAAATGAAAAAAATATTTCTTCCGGCTTTACTTGTTGCCGCCCTTTTTACGGCATGTAATAAAAACGATGGTAACGATACAACAACTGACTTTAATACAACGAAGGATGCAGCCATAAGTGATTTTGTAAACAAAGTAGCATTGCCTGGTTATGCAGAATTAAAAACAAGAGCCACTACTTTAAATACTGCAATTACTGTTCTTAATACAACAACAACGGATGAAAATCTTACTACAGCAAAAACGGCATGGAAAGAGCTGCGTGTTACCTGGGAAAGATGTGAAGGATTTTTATTCGGCCCAATTGAAGATGATAATTATGATCCACAAACTGATACATGGCCTGTAAATTTTAATGATATGGATGCATTATTAGCAAACAACAGCCAGGGATTAACTATAACTGATGTATCAACATTTCCAGATGCATTGAAAGGTTATCATCCCATTGAATATATTTTATGGGGCGAAGGAGGTACAAGAACTGCAGTTTCACTTACTGCACGTGAAAAAGAATACATGGTAAGTTTATCTGCGCTTCTTAATACTGCTGCACAAGATTTAAATACCAGCTGGGATGCAGCCGGTGGAAATTATGCAAACAAATTTTTAACTGCAGGACAAAGTGGTAACACAACTTTTACAACAAAACAAGCGGCATTACTTGCCCTTGTACAAGGCATGGTTGATATTTGCGGAGAAGTAGGCGATGGAAAAATGAAAGATCCATATGATCTTTATCAAACAAATCAAGTTCTCGCTGCACAAAGTGTTGAATCTCCTTTCAGCGGAAATTCAGTAATTGATTTTAGAAATAATATCACAGGCGCTTTTAATGTTTACCTTGGTAAATTTAATGCAGATGGTACTGGCCTGAACGATCTTGTTAAAATAAAGAATAGCTCTTTGGATGCTGACATACAAGCAAAATTCAATGCAGCAATAGGGTCTTTCGATGCCATTACTTTACCTTACGAACAGGCAATAGGATCTCAACGAACACAATGCGCAAATGCAATGACTGCTATAAATGCACTTTCTGCAAAACTTGACAGTGATCTTAGGGCCTTTATTGTAACAAACATTACAGATTAATTTTTTAAACAAAGTATTCTAATAATGGTTTTATATAAATTTTAGCAAAGGAGTTTCAACCCTTGTAGCAAAATACTTAAGTAATAAAATGAAATTTAAAATTCGAAAAACATATCTCGTTACAGCAATCATTTGTTTACCTGTAGTTTTAATTATGTGCCGTAAAGCCGGAGAATTTCCTGAAGCAGATTACGATCCAAGACTTTCAGGAGGCGGACTGGCTACTGTGTTTGATGAAAGCAACAGGGCTTTTGGCCACGAGATTGAAGGTATGAATGAGAATGATCATCATGCTCATGAAGTTGGGGATGCGGGCGTTGAAAATAGTTTTGTTACTGCCCCGGCACCAATCAACAGTGGCCTTGGTCCTGTATTTAGTAATGTTAGCTGCGTTAGCTGTCATCACAATGATGGTAAAGGAAACCCGACAGCAGGCTTTGTAAATTCTTCTTTATTAATTCGTTTAAGCATTCCCGGTAGTGATCTGCACGGAGGCCCTTTGAGCGTTCCTGGTTATGGAGGACAATTGCAGGACCTCGCTATTTTTGGCCAACAACCAGAGGCTAAAGTGAATATCAGTTATACAGAAAGCATTGTAACGTTTCCCGATGGTGAAACGGTAAGCCTTAGAAACCCTACATACACATTGTCAAATCCGTATGCTCCATTACCAGGTGATTATATGATGAGCCCACGCATGGCACCACCATTTTTTGGATTGGGATTGTTACAGAATATTTCTGAAGCATCTATACTGGCCAATGTGGATGAAAATGATGCTAACGGTGACGGAATAAGTGGCAAGGCGAATTATGTTTGGGATCCTTATCTAAATACGAGAATGATCGGCAAGTTTGGTTTGAAAGCAAATACGGCTACTATTCTTACCCAGGTTGCAGCAGCTTATCAACAGGATATGGGCGTTACCAGTTATGTATTTCCAAAAGAAAGTAGTTTTGGCCAACCACAATATGATGGCCAGCATGATGACCCGGAAATACCTGATAGCGTTTTAAACGGAGCTGCATTTTATATTAAAACCCTTGCAGTTCCTGCACGCAGAAGTGTAACCGATGCTGTTGCTTTACAAGGAGAACAGATTTTCAAACAGATCAATTGCGCCAATTGCCATATTCCTACGATGCAGACAGCCGTTGACGTTAGCTTGAAACAAATCAGCAATCAACGCATACATCCTTATACAGATCTTTTATTGCATGATATGGGTATTGGCCTTGCAGATAACCGTCCTGATTATTTAGCAACCGGAACCGAATGGAAAACACCTGCACTATGGGGTATCGGTTTATTTGAAAAAACAAATGGTATTCCTTTTTATTTACACGATGGAAGAGCAAGGACCATTGAAGAAGCTATTGTGTGGCATAGTGGTGAAGCAGAAGCATCAAAAAATAAGTTTATACTTCTTTCTACTGCAGATCGTAAGGCATTGATTAAATTTATAAAATCGCTGTAAATCTAAAATGTAAAATATTAAATGTAAAAGTTGAATGCACTCATAATTATTCCAATTAGAAGTATTTCAATCTTAAGAAACTTCAACTTTTAAATTTTACATTTTGCATTCTACATTTTACATTAAAATTAAAGAGGCAACTTATCTCTAAGATGCCTCTTTCTATGTGCTTGTATCTTCAATATTTTTTACCAAACAAAATTCAGCTTGGGGGCTCTATTTTTATTTAGCTTTTTCAAACAAACACGGGATTTTAAAGCGGACGTTTTTCATATTTTGGACCTCGAAAGAAACGGGAGTAAGACTACTCCCGTTTTACCCTAATAAAACCCTAAACCAGCAAAAATTTTTACTCACTAATCGTTCCTTCCTCACTAACCAATAATTCTTTTGATGTATTATCTGTGCTAATAACTTTTACTCTATAATATGGTGCTACACCCGGCATTTGCAATTTTGCAGCTTCAGTTACTTTAACATTTGGATATTGTGAAACTATTGCTGTACTTAAATTCTGTGGCAAAGCATCGGGTGCATATTCTACTTTAGATTTTATCATCGCTCCTGATCCGGTAAATTCTGCAGTTTGTTTTAAATTTTCTGCATTCATAAAAGTCACTACATAATTGCCACTGTAATTTTTATTCCACTGATTATCATTGGATACTGTATATAGGCTTTTGAAAGTATTGTTTACATTTTCAGGAACATTTACTGCTTTTACGGGCGTAGTTTTCTTTTTTTGAACCTGCGCCTGCGCCGAAAAACTAAGTGATAGACCAGCAAACAGGATGAAAAAAGTGTTTTTCATACATTAACTTTTGAATTTGATAGGATTTGATAATAACTCAGACCAGATAACGAATATTATGCCAACGATGGAATTTGTGGATAAAACCGGGAGAAATCAGGATATTTTTGACCTGAACACGGCTACAATGCTGTTTTTCAGCAAAATTTTGAACCAGTATTTTCTTAACTTTGCAGCCTTATTTACAAATTATTTTGAGAAAAGAGAAACATGTCAGAGAAATACGAGGAATATAAGCAACTGAATTTACCAGCAATTAGTGAAAAAATGCTTGCCGATTGGGAAAAATCTGCTGCTTTTGAGAAAAGTGTGGAGTTAAGGGAAGGATTCCCGTCTTTTGTATTTTACGAGGGCCCGCCAAGTGCTAATGGTATGCCTGGAATTCACCATGTTATTTCACGTACGTTAAAAGACCTGGTGTGCAGGTATAAAACCATGCAGGGTTTCCAGGTAAATCGCAAAGGAGGTTGGGATACCCATGGACTCCCAATAGAATTAGGTGTTGAAAAATTGTTGGGCATCACCAAAGAAGATATCGGAAAAAAAATATCTGTAGAAGATTATAATAAGAAATGCCGTGAAGTAGTGATGCAATACAAAGATCAATGGGACAGCATTACAAAAAAAATGGGTTACTGGGTTGACTTGAATAACCCATACGTAACGTTTGAAAATAATTATATAGAAACGCTTTGGTGGATACTGAGTGAGCTTTATAAAAAAGGATATTTATATGAAAGTGTTAGTATTCAACCCTATTCTCCTGCAGCAGGTACCGGATTATCTTCGCATGAATTAAATCAGCCAGGTACTTATAAGGATGTGAAGGATACAAGTGCAGTGGTAATGTTTAAAGCAATTGACAATGGAAAATTGAAAATTGAAAATGTTGATGGAGATGGAGATGTTTTTTTGATGGCCTGGACGACTACACCATGGACCTTGCCTTCCAATCTTGGTTTGACAGTTGGGCCAAACATCGATTATGTATTGGTAAAAACTTTTAATCCATACACCTATCTTCCAAATAATGTTGTGTTGGCAAAAGCATTGGTTGGAAAATATTTTAAAGCAGAAGCAGAGAATGTCGATTTTGATAGTTATAAAGAGGGCGACAAAGTTATTCCGTGGAAAATAATTACTGCATTCAAAGGAAAAGATCTTGAAGGATTGGAGTATGAACAACTGCTTCCCTTCGAAGCAAATTCACTTGCAGAAATTGAACACCAAACACCAAACGCCAAACCATTTAGAGTTATCACTGGCGATTTTGTAACAACAGAAGATGGCACTGGTATCGTTCATACTGCTCCGGCATTTGGCGCAGATGATTTTAAAGTTGGTAAAAAAAATAATCTTGGTATTTTAACGCTGGTTGATAAGCAAGGTAAATTTATAGAGGGCGTTGGTGAATTCAGTGGTCGATATGTAAAAGATTATAAAGATGCACCAGGCTATGTTGACGTAAATGTTGACATCGCCGTTAAATTAAAAAAAGAAAACCGGGCTTTCAAAGTAGAAAAATACGAACACAATTATCCGCATTGTTGGCGCACAGATAAACCAATTATTTATTATCCGCTGGATGCATGGTTCATAAAAACCACTGCTGTGAAAGACCGGATGGTTGAGTTAAATAAAACAATCAATTGGAAACCTGCTTCTACAGGTTCTGGCCGTTTTGGAAACTGGCTGGAGAATATGGTTGACTGGAACTTAAGCCGTAGCCGTTTCTGGGGAACACCATTACCAATCTGGAAAACAGAAGATGGCGAAACACAAAAATGTATCGGTTCCATAGAAGAATTAAATAATGAAATAAAAAAAGCAGCGAAAGTTTTAGGTAGCGAAACAAACAAACATTATTTACATGAAGGTATTCTTGATCTTCATAAACCTTATGTTGATGATATCGTTTTGGTTAGTGAAAACGGCCAACCCATGAAGCGTGTACCCGACCTCGTTGACGTTTGGTTCGATAGTGGCGCCATGCCTTATGCCCAATGGCATTATCCTTTCGAGAATAAAGAAACATTTAAAAAGAATTTTCCGGCAGATTTTATCGCTGAGGGTGTTGATCAGACAAGAGGATGGTTTTATACGCTACATGCATTGGGTGTGTTATTGTTTGATAGTGTTGCATACAAAACGGTTGTAAGCAACGGCCTTGTGTTGGATAAGTCAGGCAACAAGATGAGCAAACGTCTTGGTAATGTTGTTGATCCATTTGCAACCATCAATACTTATGGTGCCGATGCAACTAGATGGTATCTCATCACCAACGCTTCACCCTGGGATAGTTTGAAATTTGATGAAGAAGGAATCAAAGAAGTGCAACGTAAATTTTTTGGAACGCTTTATAATACGTACCAATTCTTTGCACTATATGCAAACGTGGATGGATTTAATTTTAAAGAAAAATATGTTCCGGTAGAAGATCGTCCTGAGATCGATCAATGGATATTATCTTCATTGAACAGCCTGATCATAACGGTAACGCAAAACCTGGATACATATGAACCTACACAAGCGGGCCGTGCTATTGAAGAATTTGTTGATAGCCATTTAAGCAACTGGTATGTGCGCCTTTGCCGCCGTCGTTTTTGGAAAGGAGAATATGAACAGGATAAGATCTGTGCATATCAAACCTTATATGAATGCCTGGAAACACTTAGCAAGCTCATTGCTCCAATTGCACCTTTCTTCGCAGATTGGTTATACAATAACCTGAATGCGGTTACAAAAAGATTTGATGTTGCATCTGTACATCATACTGATTTTCCGAAAGTAGAACAATCAGCCATCAATCTTAGCCTGGAAAAAAGAATGCAACTTGCCCAGGATGCATCATCACTGATCTTATCACTTCGTAAAAAAGTGAACATCAGGGTTAGACAACCTTTGCAAAAAGCTTTCATACCAGCTACGGATAGCTCCATGGCTGCAGATATTAAACTGGTTGAAGACATCATCAAAGCCGAAACAAATATCAAAGAAGTAGAGATATTGAATGCTGATAATGATTTTATCCGCAAAAAAGCCAAGGCAAATTTCAAAACCCTTGGTAAGAAACTTGGTGCCAATATGAAATGGGCTGCAGCTGAAATAGAAAAATTTGATAATGCAACCATTGAGTTGGTTCAGCAGGCTGATTATACATTGAACGCCGAAAAAGTAGCTGCCGGAGATGCCCCTATTATCATAAACGCTGAAGATATCGAGATCATTACCGATGAGATACCCGGTTATGAAATTGCCGGAAAAGGCTCACTTACCGTTGCTTTGGATATTACTATTACAGACGCTCTTCAAAACGAAGGCAATGCAAGGGAATTTGTGAATCGCATCCAAAATATCAGGAAAGACAGCAATTTTGAACTGACCGACAGGATAAAAGTCACGGTATCCGAAAATGCTCAAATGCAATCATCATTAATTGAATTTAAAGATTATATTTGCCGCGAAATTTTGGCAGATTCCCTTGAGTTTGTACCCCAAATTAGCACTGGTAGTACCCAAATTGAAGTGAATGCAGTCTCTTTAACCGTAAATATTCTTAAAAAAAGCGAGTAGTATGGCAACCAAAAAGAAGGCAGCAAAACCGGCTGCAAAGAAGCCAGCCCCTAAAAAAGCTGTAGTAAAACCAGTAAAAAAAGTAGCTCCAGCAAAAAAACCGGCTAAACCAGCGGCAAAAAAACCTGTGCCTGCCAAAGCCAAAGCGCCTGCAGCTAAGAAGCCTGCAGCTAAAATTCATACAAAACCAGTAGCTAAACCAGTGGCTAAAAAAGCCGTTGTGCCTGCTAAACCTGCAAATAAGACTTTGCCAAAACCAACTGCTAAACCTGTATCATCATCAGCGACAAAAAAACCGGTAGCTGTTCAAAAACCGGTACAAACACCAATGGCAAAAAAAACCGAAGAAAAAAAGGCACCCATTAAAGAGGTAGTTAAACCTCCCGTTTCACCAAAAGCGATTGCAAAAAATCCAAAAGATATTAAAGTAGCACCGCCGAAACCAGTTGTTATCCCAAAAATAACAACCAAAACATCCCGTAAATATTCACCCGATTTCACTAAGTCAGTACTTGACCAGATTAAAAATGACCCAGGTGCACCAATTGTTCGTTATAATGATGCCGACCTTTTGGAATTCCGTGAGTTGATTCAACGCAAACTGGAAGCTGCAAAAAAAGAATTGAATTATTTACAGGGATTGATCACCCGCAAAGATGAAATGGGTGGTGATGAAAGCGAAAACCGTTACATGACCATGGAAGACGGAAGCCTTAGCATGGAGCGTGAACAACTGAGCCAGATGGCAAGCCGCCAGATCACTTTTATTGATCATCTTGAAAAAGCGATCATGAGGATTGAAAATAAAACCTATGGTATTTGCCGCGTAACCGGGAAGCTGATTGATAAAGCGAGATTAAGAGCAGTACCACATGCGACGTTGAGCATTGAAGCGAAGATGGGGATTGTGAAATAAGTAATAAGAAATTTTAAATAAGGAATAAGAAAGTAAAAGAGGACGAGAGATCGTTCTCTTTTTATTTTTGTGAAATGTTTACTTTCAATAAAAATTTGCACATGTTTAAAAAATTAAGAACTGCTATTTACCAGGTTGATGATCTTCAAAAAGCAAAAGAATGGTATATAAATATTACCGGCATTCAACCCTATTTTGATGAGGTTTTTTATGTTGGCTTTGATAT
>JBDTLP010000131.1:0-12473 GCA_039934735.1 Ferruginibacter sp.
CTGCTTCCATTTGCAGGTATTTTATTTTTTTCATTAAAATGTATGTTATGTTAGCTGCACAGTTTTCTTTCGGCATTGGTTTAAGCAATATTCCTTTGTCGCATTTCCCAGGCCGTCGCAGGCGTTCATGGGTTTCATTCATCAGCACTGGTTGCCACAATGGCCAGGTCGTTTATATCGTCTATCGGTGTCCGGTAGTGGGCGGCATGGCTCACGTAGCATCTGCCTGGCAGCATCGGGTGGTACCAGTGTAGTTTATCGTTTGTATTAGTGGCCAGTATTAGCTGGTCACTAATATAAAATAAAATTGATTTTAAGTCTGGAAAAATGGGTGTAATTGTGTTCTGAATATTTTTAGGTATTAATTAAGACACTCCATAATATAAATGACCTTCGATCATAATCAAATCGCATTTTTTAATAATAATACCAAACAGATTTATCAAATTTTTAAACGAGCATTGAAATAGAGCACTTAATTCAAGGAACGAATATTCGTTCCTTTATTATAGAAAGCCTCATGAACAGGGCACCGGGCTTTCCGCTGCAATCGGGCGTAGAAACTAAAAGCAATGGTTCCTTATCTGCATCTATGATATTACTTTTGATAAGCCAGTACAAAAAATAAAATTTGTTTCACATATACTATACCATTCTTTATCTCTTATGTAATGAATATGACACAACCAGCAGCCTTCCATAAAACCTCTTACCATCCCGCCATTCTCCTTGCCTGCTACCTCAACTGGCTGCCCGATGAATTGCTACAGAAAATCCCCAGGTCAACAAAATACGACTGGCTGCATAAAAATCTTTGTGCCTGTTTTGGATATGATTGGTATTGCAGCAACAAGCATCTCTTTACAACATTGCAGGAAGTGGCAGTCAATAAAAAATTACTTAGCATCAACAAAGCTTTACTGCGTGTCATTGCGCTTCAGAAGTTCTTAAAAAAATATGCGAGGCAAATACATGAAAAGATTTACCATGCAGCAGCTACTGCAATAAGTAATATCAAGAAAGTGCAGGGTATATTAGGACAAGCATTCACTTTAAAACTGCTTCAATTTAGCATCAGGCAATACTGGCAATTAAGGCAAAAGATGAGATGTAAAAATTCACTCTTACAACTTTGCACACAAAAACATCCCACCCAGCTTTCAGGAAGTGAAGTGAATATTATAAAAAGATATTGTGAAGATCTTCGCTTCATTCATTGGCCCCTGGCTGCTGTTTATCACAAGTGTATCCGGGATGGAGCGGCTTTTTTCCGGCTCAGTACTTTTTATAAATATGCAGGATTATTACAGCTAAAACGATATGCATTGCCGCATCGCAGGAAGAATCATCATACAGGTATCAGAGCAACAGCGCCTCTACAGCTATTACACGCAGACGTTACAGTATATCGAACAGCCGATAATATAAAAGCATTTATCTTTTTCATACAGGACAATTTTTCAAGGTTCATCCTGCAATATCATGTTGCATTACAATGCAAAGCTGAAATACTTTTTGATTTGCTCAAAAAAGTACACTGCAATTACCTGCAACCGGCTGCCATTGAGAATTGCCAGCTAATGACAGATGATGGCAGCGAAAATTTTGGAATGGTACAGGAGTTTGTAAAGAATGCTACAAACCCCACCCTTCAACACATCATTGCTCAAAAAGATGTTGAATTTTCAAACTCCATGATCGAAGCTGCCAATAAGAATATTAAGTACCGTTTTCTTTATCACCAGCATATTGCTGACTTTAATGAGCTATGTAAATATTTACCACTGGCCGTAGATGATTTTAATGATCGGCCACATGATGTGCTATCAGGACTTTCTCCTCTTGAAGCGCTAAAAGGAATTACCGTTGATAAGAATAAACTTCATACCAACATGTTGCTTGCAAAAGCTGAAAGAATATTACAAAACAAAAAAACAAGCTGTTGTTCTTTCAGCTTTGAAAGAGTAAATCAAAAAACAGATCACAAAAAATCAAATTTTAAAATTTCTATGAGTTAATTTATTTATAATGAAAATGATCAAGTTGTTTAGCTTGATCATTTTTGAGTTTATCGGTTGCCGGATATCCGAACAGCTTATTATAGAATGTTTGTAGAGGTTGCACGGAACACTACCACATTACCGGCGAGGGGTATCACTCTGATAATATTCCAGTCTTATATAATTCCTTCTTTTTTATATGACCATGACTATCATAAAAAAGCCACTTTCCTGAACGTAAGGGTTGAAAATATTCTCTAACCCTTACATCTTTTTTGCCAGTATTACCATTCATCAAAAATATATACTTTTTTAGCAAATCTAACGAAGCTATATACCCCCCTTCCTCTATTTTTCTTTTGCCCTTATAACATTCGATATACATTTTCCCCATACAATCAAATAAGACGATTCGCAAACTTCTGCCATCGAGTAGTTTTCTTTCAATAGTATCCGTACATTTAGATTGCTGAGGGGTAAAAGTATAACCATATTCTTGAAGATAAATTATAGTATTTTTATTATGTTGAGCAACACAATTAAATATAATAAATAACATAATAAATACTAAAAAAAATATTTTTCTTTTATTCATATGTAAATTATTTATGGTGTTTTAGTAGTTGTTATTTCGTAATTAGCAGTTTTTCCTTTATTTGGACTTCCCAATGCTGTGGTAATTTTTGAAGGATCTAATCCTCTGTCGACAAGTGCTTTTTTAATAGTATTTGCTCTCGCTAA
Organism: Ferruginibacter sp.; assembly: GCA_039934735.1. Classification (GTDB taxonomy): domain Bacteria; phylum Bacteroidota; class Bacteroidia; order Chitinophagales; family Chitinophagaceae; genus Ferruginibacter. Next base: position 2,742 of record JBDTLP010000131.1, read on the forward strand.
TGCCAATTCTCCATAATTTGAATACACTGTCTCCAATCGAAGCTTTATATCCCAATCATCAAAACCATAAGAACCATCACCATCAATATTTCCAAAAACAGTAATTGAATAATTGATAACTTTTGAGTCTTTTACCATAGAAACAATTTTATCAATTTCAGATTCAGGATCTACATCAAAGTGACGACTATTCCCCTCAAATGTTAATTTACTAGTTATTTTTTGAGTGGTGGGAGCAATTATAATTGGCACTTTCGGTGTTATGGATTTTGGAGCAGTTATTTTTGGCTTAACTGGGAGACGTTTTAGTATCGCATTACTATTATACTCAGAGGTAATAAAGCTCTTACTATTTAAATCATGCCTTTCAGATTCTAAATAATCTCCATCAGTATCATCATTAGGATCATCTGGGTCATTTCCAAAATAAATGTAACCTTTTGGTTTATATAGATTTCTAATCGCTTTTTCAACTATATTCTTTTGGCTTTTATTGAGTTCCGACTGAGAAGAATAGGAAGTGGAACCATCATAAGAAACATTTCTTATAAGAACATTTTGGTCTGTAATAAATGAACCATCATCTTTTTTTAAATGCAAATTTTCTCTTTTGCCTGTTTTTGTATTCGTAGTTACTGATATTGTAGTTTCTATAAGTTTATTGTTTTTATCATAATAATTAGTAACTATATACTCCTCTAGCCCATCTAAATCTATAGCAACAATTGGTTTATTACCTGCAAATTGGTATGGTGTATACCAAGGATAAGTTACACTTAATGGATCTGTAGATAAAAATCTCCCAATTCGTTGATTATAAATACGAAATCCATAATCATAATTGTCACCATCCATATCCTTATCCTTCTCTTTCCCATTAAACCCGTACTTGTAATTTGCTGAGACTGATGCATTCTGAAATTTCCTCCCCGGCATCGCCATCCCGAATGGATAATAATCATTCGCCGTAATTACATCAGCATTGTACCAGTCTATAGTTGTACCGTTAGTTGAGTGAGGTATCTTCTTATCCGACACTGTTACCAGTACATTACCTAAATGATTACTTAACTCAAAGAACTTATTTCCTCTTATAAATATACTAATTCCTGTACTTCCAGTAGCCAATGACATGTCCGTGTTAGTATTTAATATTCCTAACCGGCTATTACCGTATAAATGCAATTCACTCTGGGTAAGGTGTCCATTGTTTATTGAAGCATCCTTAGTATAAACTGACATCGTATTTCCGCTGGCATCTCTTACATAATAAGTAATCTTACCATTTACATCTTTGCTTATCCTATTACCAATTGCATCGTAACTATATTTAATTACCGTGTTTACAGTACCAACCGTTTTTTCAATCTGCGCTATTTTACCATATACTGTCCATTGTATATTGGTTATTCCTTCAGAAAAATCGCTTACCAAATTACCAATGGCATCATACTGATAATTAGCATTGGTTTGCCCCATTTTTATATCATTGTATTTATCATAATCACTAGCAGCAGCATCAGTTGCCAGATCTTCTACCTTATCCAACTGGTTGGTGCCGGGTTTATAACTATAATTCATATTATCCATTAATCCCCTCACCGCATCTGCATTGCGTTTATATGTCACTATATTCCCATTTGGATCGTAGGTTATGCGCTCTTTATAGTTGGCTGCTGCTATTGCCGTAAAGCTGTTGGTTGTATTATTTAAACCAGTAAACGCATCCATACTCACAATGCGGTTCAACTGGTCATATTTGTAACCATACGATTGGGCATCACCCAATTTAGGTATGTTCACCATCATGGCCGCTATATTACCATTGAATAATTCATTGGCTGTTTTGTTACCATCAATATTGGTCATTGAAAAAGTATTGCCTGCGAAAGGGTTTGCGCTTGTTCCACCGATTGGTTTGTAGTCACCTGCAAAATAATTTAGGCTGTAGCCATAGGCATCACGGGCAATATTACTATTCGCTCCACCTATTTTACCGTCACCACCGATTTCCAAAATGCCCTGGTTCACGCTTGTACTATTAACTCCTTTCAACCAGCCTTGCAGCGTGTATGCATAATCAATACCCTGTACCTGGTCCTGGCCAAGTATGGTTCTTGCCAGTGGGCCATGCTTGTAATAGCTGTAGCGGGCATCATGCTCCCATACTAATTGATCGAAGCTGGTTTCTACATCAGTTAACCTGTTTTCAGCATCATAACTGTAGCGATGGAAAAACTGGTCATCCGGTCTGATCAATGCATTAGTAGCAGCATCAAAATAATCAGGTTGGTAAGTCACTTTATTTACCTTACCGCTTATGAGGTCGTAATCATATACAATCTTTTTCCAGCGGTTGCCGCTCAGGTTGGCTAGTGCGGTTTGCGCTGTACCCGTCAAAGTAGGGTCCTTGTATTTCATATAGCCCTCATTGTAATCCTGCACCAACACATCTACATTACCATGTATGTCATAACTGTAATAGGTAGCCGCATTGTGAATGCTAAACCATTTAGCAGAACTCGTTCCCGAAGGCTCTACATTAAATACAGATGTATAGCTCACCCTGTTGCGCAGGTTTTGTTGGTTCAATACCGGGTCAAGTACCGAAGGTTGCTCACCGGCATAATAATTTAGATCGTAGACAGTGCGGGTTATTTGTTCTTTATCCTGGGTAGTATTTAACCAGTCATCCAACTGCTGTGGATCCCTGCTTTTCGTTGTTGTCATAGCAGTTGCCTGTGGTTTCTGGCCTACCAGGATTATCCTTCCCAGTACATCATATTCGGTGAAAGAATATTTGTTTGTTATTTGTTGTTTGGCGTTTTGGCTTATCACTAGTCTTCCCAACCTGTCGTACCAGAATTTACTGGTTCCTGCATCAGGTGTATTTTGTTGCACTACCTGGTTCAACGTATTGTAGCGGTATTCTGTCACCAGCGTATGCACAGGTGTTTTTTGGTTTGAAGCTGTTGGCCCGTTGATCAGGGCATCGGCTCTTTTACTTTTCACAAGGTCAAGATCTGTTGTAGTTGTAAATCTTTGTACTCCTGCAGGTGGCACTGTTTTTACCAGGTTGCCTGCCTGGTCGTAATAGTATAACGTATAGTGATACTCGCTGGTTTGATAAGTCACAGTAAAACTTTCCAAATCTTTTGCCCCCATACATTTATTGTGGTAGGCAATATCAAAAGCATTGCGCAGGCTGTCGAGGTAGAGCTGGTATTTGATGAGGGTAGTATTGTAGGCGATGGCCGGGAGATCGTTGCAGGGGCTGTCGTCTATGCCTACGGGTTGGCTGGTTGCTTCGCTGAGGCCGCAAAGCAATGGCGGCAGGTTGGCGAGGCCGCTATTCAGCACAGTGCCAGCTCCCTTTACGGTGACTTCTCCACCCGGATCTGCCCCGTTTGGAGCACTACAGATATAACCTGCATTGTTGCCGCATGTATTGTTGTATAAGTCAAACAACTCGCTGTATGCGTAGGTGGTTTGCATTACCCTGTTGAACCAGCCGGCAAATTCACCTTCACAATCAAGGGGCAGGCCGGCAGGATGGAGGTCATAAAAAACCTGTTTGAGGCTTAATAATACCTGGGGATCATATAGGCTAATCGTTACCGTTGGATAAAAATTCAGGCTGCCGGTTACACTACAGGCTTCCATTGATGTAAGCAGGTCCTCATAATTAACAAGTGGGCCAGCGTTTCTTGGATCCGGATCAGTCAATGACTGGGCACCATAGACACTGTCGCTTTTGAGCTGCATTTTCGTGCCATATCCACGGGTACCCCTTCCATTTATGAATGCATCACTGTAGGCAAAGGCAAACAGGTCCTGCCGGGCAATGGCAGGTAGTTTCAGGCCTTCGTATTTGGCATTATATGCGGTAATAAAATCGGTGAGGCGACTGCACCTTGTTTGGCAAACATCGAGGACCACGCCTGCCTGTTCATAATAATAGTCTTCAATTTGTTCAAAGCTGTATGCTGATCCGAATTGTTCGTTGAACTTGGCGGCAAATAAATTCTCACAATCACTGCCCGCCTGGGTAGCAGGGTCGGGTATTTCGGTGAGGAAAGTGGCCAGGAAGGAAGTTACCGATCTGCCGGTTGCTGTACTTTCAACAGACCGGTCATTATCACATAAATTAAGGTTAAACCGGCATTGTAGGTAGCGTGCCCTTAAATCATCGAAGCTTGTATAATTGGTTCCAAAATGAGTATTGAATGCCAGTAAAAAAGAAGCCTGGCAGTCAGGTCCCGTGCTGGGTGCATGTGTGGCCCTGTACGCACTCACAAATGCGATAATATCGGTACAACTGGTAGCATTACCACATAGTGATAGTGGGGCTTTGCAAATATGTAGGTACAGGTCCAATAATTCTGCATAGGTATAATGGGTTGCCATTATACCGTTGAAATAATCAGCAAACACCTGCTGGCAATCGGGCAGTTCACTTATAGGCTGGTGGCTGCTATAAAATGCTTCATAAATCCTCATTATTTGTTCACAGGAGTATGGTGGGATGCAGAGTTTTCTAATATCCGGTACACAATTTTGTACTTCGCCTACTGAATTATATAAGTTGGCTACCTGCTCATAATCCATTGGTATAACGATGCCAAAATAATTATTGAAGTAGGTAACAAAAGTACCCTGGCAATCGGGAATATCCCACGGATGGCCATTATAATCGGCTATAAAATCGTTGTAAACCCTGGTGAGTAAAAAATGATTGGGGAAATCGCAGATATTGAGGCCACAGTTATTCTTACAGGTATAAGCATAAACGAGTTCCAGTTCGGCATAGGTGTAGGAACTGCTGAGTTGCTGGTTGACATAGGTTACAAATAAGGACTGGCAGCTTGCATTTTTATATACCTGTACACCGTGCAGGTTGTAAAAGCCATCCACCAGTGAATTGAAGTTATCGCAGTTGATCTTTGGGGTGCATGCATCCAGTACCGTTCCGCATTCCTGGAACTTAAGCAGCCATACCTGGAACGTATAGACGACGTTGAACCTGGTATTAAAATAATTAACGAATGCCTGGATACAACCCGCCCCTACTGTGTTTTGTAAGTATTGTGGCGTAAGATAAAAATCGTGCAGGGCAGCACTGAGGTCGGCACAACTTATAGTGGATGTAGTAGCATTACATGTATTTTGAAATGCAACATATTCCGACCATCGTTTTACAAAACCTGTTTTGTAATTGGCATAACGGGCAAAGGCTATGTTAAGATCTACTTCAGCGGCAGTTTGCGGCTGCAGTATTGGAGCTGTTTGCGCAAAGTCCTGGAAAAAGGATGCCCTGACGGCTTCATATTCCTGGCAGCTTATACATGTCTGTGCCGGTTGTGAACTGCCATGACATTGAAGTGCGGGTGGCAGGCTAAGCGGAGCTGCTAACATTCGGCAATCGTATGTGCCGGCGCAAAGGGCAAGAAGGATATCCAGGTTTTCCTCGCTGATATAAGTGCCATGCCGGTATTCCATATATTCAGAAAAGGTGCCTGCGAAACTTCCATTGTTGATTGCTTCCTGCATTTGCATATGCAGGTCGCTTAAGCGCTGGCACTCGCAATCTGAGGGTTTATCAAGCACATAACTATTTGCTATAGCAGGTTGCCTGTCATAAGGTAGCGGAACGGTAATCATCCATGGAAAACATTCCAAAGTGTATGGGTGTGTTATTGAAGGTGTTATCCTGGTTGAAAGGTATTTCATGATCACCCCAGGAAAGTCAGCGTATGCTTCATTACTGTTTATTGCCACAGCAGGGTTTCCTGGTTTTATAGAGGAAGAACCCAATACATGCCCTTCATCAGAGCCGGCTTTACAAATCGCTACCAGGCGATCTGTGAGCCATTGTTTATCCGCAGCAGACATGATACCGACCTGTGGACATGCCTGGAGTTGTGTTATCCAGGTAGCGGCATATCCACGGCAGGTACGATCATACTGGTCGAGTGCAAGGACACCTACTTGCTGAACGCCATTACTGATATTACCTCCATTGTTTAAGTTGTCTATGATCCCGCCAATAGTACCTGCATCCGGGTTTTGTGATAACGTATTTGGGTTTGCATAATCAATAAACCTGCGTTTGTATGGTGGCAGGCTATTGTTTGGATAATTATCAGGAAAGACCGGTGCTGCGCTGTTCAAATATCCTGAGATGAATTTCCTTCGTTCAGCCAGGTACATATTTCTAAATACTTTCCAGGCCATGTCCCAATCTGTTTCACAACTATTTGGCCTTATTGGGTGATTAGCCGGGGGCATGCGAAGCTCAGCGAACAGGCAACCTGCCCTGTTATTGATATCATTAAAAAGATTCATGTCGCACGGAGGATTAAGTGGGTTGCTATTATCCGGGATGTTCCTGCAAAACACACTGCCCAGTGCGATCTGCCACATGCCGATAAAATCTTCCGTTGAAACGGTGTGGGGGGTACAGGAAGTACTGTTTTGTAAAGGGTAATAGGAATAAATCTTATTATTCATCGCGGTCTTATCATCGGGCCTCACAAAATAATATGGATCGAGGTTTAATAAGTTACTGATAAAACCATCGAGCTTCGCCATTAGCCAGGTAGTATCTTTTTGCATGTCTGCTTCAAACTTGTAAGTATTCACCAACTGTTGTTTGGTGATCATTAATTTCCTGTACTCGGGATGGTGCGGTAACAATTGATTTGCCCAGTCGGTTTTAAACTGGGTTACAAACTCATCGACCGTGGGGAAATATGCCGACTGACCGAGAAGATTAATGCTATTATCCGGCTGGCCGAATTCATCATAATAACGGTTATAGGTAGCTGTAGATGTACTGGTAGCAACATCATGTTTTACCGGGCGGAGATAGTCGGCTTTGCCATCATTGTGAGGAAATACTGCCAATGCAGCGGCGGAATTATTTGTAGGGTCGTTTACCTTAAAAATGTTGTAATTTCTTGTACTTTCTTCTGGTTTTGCATACTGTCCATACGGTGGTGTTACATCCTGTAACATCATTGCTTCAATACTCCTGATGATATCCATTCCATCCGCATTTGTATTACACAGGCTTTCGCAGTTGGCTTTTGATTCGTTATATGATGCCGTTAGTTGTAAAACAAGTTGTGGATCCAGGGTTGCATTTACGTCTATGCCTGCCTGTTGTTTATACCTTGTTATAAAATCTGCAGGGCTGCCCAACGCAAGGTTACAGCTTTCGCAGGTTATGTTGCAGGTGCTGGCATCCTGCAACAGTTGCAATTCATAATCATAAAAATCATTGAATTTCCTGCAGGTATCATGGCCTATAAAAATATCGCGATAGGCTCTTTGTGCCTGGCTGTTAAGGGTAAGGGTTTTGGTTACGGTATAGCTGCCTTTTGGCAGTGATATATTATTATATTGTTCATGAAATCCCTGGCTTGCATCTCCATTGGAATGACACTGTGTGAGGTACTGGCCCAATGAAAAATTCTTTGTTGTATGCGTTAATGGCGTAAATCCTGGCTGGCTGATACAATCAGATGTTATGGTAATAGTAAGATCGTACAGGCAGTCGTAACATATTGCTGTATTGTCGCAGTTGAATAAACTAAGTTGTTTTGGAGACAGGGTATAATCAAAAGAATATAGTACATTATCACTTAGGGAAACAAAGGGTTTACTGCTAATGATGGAATTACCAACAATAATATTTGTTTCATTGTCTATAAGTTGCCTGACGATAGGAACCTGGCCCTGGCTGGCAAGCGCTTCCAGTTTTGGGGTGCCATCCGTATTTAAAGGAGTGCCACCTGCCAAAGCAGTAGCTACGGTGCGCCCGTGCATATCCACATAAGCAACACTAAATTGTCCATTTGCATCTTCCACAATATTTTTAAAATAATGGCTGGCTACGCCTGCATCAGTACCAAAAAGTGCATCCAATTCTGGCTGGGCAGGGCTTTCATAAAAGTATTTTGTTTCATGGCCGCTCCCCAACTGGTAATTGATGCCAACGCCGCCCTGTGATGCTACCCTGCCATCAGGAGAAAGCCGGGTTTCTGTATAAGCATAAGCCTGTTGGGGATCACCTGCAGTAGCATCTGGTATATATTTATTTACGCCCTGGGCCACAAGCGGATTGGAAGGAGAATAATAATTTGCGGTGCCGGTGGTTGTTTCAAACCCTTTTGCCGGGTTGGAACATACGCTGGCACCGGGGTCCAATTTATCATAGACCCATTTAGGATACCCGTTCTCATTTACGGCTTTATTAAAATTATGCGCATATCCTATAGCGTTACTAAGTGTTGGTGCGGGCAACACCTGTATTACTGCCCTACCCTGATAATCATAAAAAGACTCGGCTACAACGGTTGTGTTGCTGCTGTTGTCTTTTGTTACTGTTTGCCTGTTGCGCAGGCTTCCGTCAAAATATTGTACTACTGATTTGCGTTTTCCCTCTTCAGCATAACTTGTACTTGCCTGCCAGTTTAAAAGTGGTTCATGTCCATCCAGGTAAGTATAAAATACAGGAGGTTGTGTGTTCCCGTTTGCACCCCATGTCCAGGCACCTTCTATCCGCTGGCCATCATCTTTTACCTGTATTGGCCTAACCCTCACGAAAATGCGTCCTGAATCATCATAGAGTAATGGAATATTGTATTGAGAACCTGTGATGCTTACCCTGCTGGCATTGTTCTCAAATATAATATCGGTTAAATAGTCGTTACCGTTCATGTAATTTTCCAAAGCGGTTTCATCTACCCATGCCCATTCAAGGTCATACTCTGTTTGCCCGGGATTGGGATTGTCGATATCGGGGCTCCAACTTGCGGTAAGTTCATCATTGACTACATCATGTTGTAATTGCAAGTTGGTAACACCAATGCTGCAATAGAAGGGATAGTCACGGTGAGCTGCAAGTGTATTTTCTATTTTCAATACTTTGCTTACTGGCCAGGTGATGTTACCGCTGTCGATGCTGATGATCTTTACATCAACGGCATAGGCCCAGGTGAAGGCATAATAATTAAGGCTGTTATATTTAGCACCTGAGGCTGTGTCGTAATTTATGGTAAATGATTTATTGAGGGTTTCAGTAATTGCATTGTCCTCACCGTGTTTGGTGATCTGCAAAACCACGGTTACGGAAAAGTTGCCGGGTATGTACATGGTGTTTTCTTCTTCGATACCAACGCCGACCAGATTATTGATAACATGGGTGACGGTTGATTGTTTTTGCGCTGTAGTGAGGGAAAAATATTTAATATCCACGTTGCTGCTCACGGCATTTATATGCACTGAATCGAGGCTTCCTTTTAAGAGTTTTGTAAGCGGGGGATCGGTCGTTGCCAGACATATAGATACCTTACAGGTAAAAAATACTGCAAGTAATAACAGGCGATAAATATTTTTATTGATACAGGACATAGTCAATTTTTTTTGTTGGTATGAATTAGTGTGTTTGGTTATGTTGGTTAGCCCTTAAAACCACATTTCGCCTGCCGCGATACTTCCTCTTAGGACGTTCCGCCCTCTCCTTTGGAGAGGGGTTGGGGTGAGGTCCATGATACCGCCTCTCAGCACACTCTTCCTTCCCCTATCCGTCAGAGAGAGGGAAGAATATTCTAAGAGAATGTATCGTGGCGTGAAGAATACTAGGGGTTTATTGACCATTTTTATTTGCATTTATACGTTATCGTTATTGTATTGTCATTGGTTTTGAATTATATACTTTAAAATTTT
>JBDTLP010000132.1:0-12466 GCA_039934735.1 Ferruginibacter sp.
CGTTTACGAATGTTGCTGGTGCAACAACTACCACATTGAATTTAAATGCAGTTACTGCAGCTATGAGTGGTAATCAATACCAACTGGTTATTTCAAGTTGTGGACCAACACCTCTTATTTCAAATGTTGTTACATTGACTGTTAATTCTCCTGCAACCATTTCTGCTCAGCCTGCCAATACAAGTGCGTGTACAGGTGGTGGTGGTGATGCTACATTTACAGTAGCTGCTGCAGGAAATTCCATCACTTATCAATGGCAGGTTAGCACAGGCGGACCATTTACAAATATTACTGGTGCAACTGCTGCTACGCTAACTGTAACTGGTATTACTTCCGCTATGAACGGCTACCAATATCAATGTGTAATCACTAATCCTTGTACAGCTACACTTACTTCATCAGCAGCTACACTTGCTGTTAGTGATCCTGCAAGTATCACAACACAACCAGCAAGTTCTGCTATATGCGAAGGAAGTAATACTTCCTTTACCGTTGCAACTACAGGATCTGGTGTTACTTATCAATGGCAGGTTAGCACAGGTGGTCCATTTACTAATATTGCTGGTGCTACTTCAGCAACGCTTTCATTAACTGGGGTAACTGCAGCTATGAATAATAATGTTTATCATGTGGTTGTATTCAGCTGTAGCCCTGCAGGACTTAATTCAAGTGATGTAACGCTAACGGTTAACGCTATAGCTTCCGTTACTACAGCTCCTTCTAATGCTATTACGTGTGTTGGCAATGATGCTACTTTCACAGTAACAGCAGCGGGAACAAATAACACTTATCAATGGCAGGTTAGCACTGGTGGTCCATTTACAGATATCCCAGGTGCAACATCAACAACGCTTACGGTAACTGCTGTAACTGCTGCTATGAATAATAATATATATCAGGTTGTTATTGGTAACACTTGTACCGCAGCTCCTGTTACTTCAACTGCAACACTTACGGTTAGCAGTGCGGCATCAATTACAACTCAACCTGTGAGTGCAATTGCATGTTCCGGTACAAATGCAGTATTCACTGCTACTGCTACAGGTTCTTCTTATCAATGGCAGGTTAGCACAGGCGGTCCATTCACAGATGTTGCTGGTGCTACTTCGGCAACCCTTACATTAACAGGTGTTACTGCTGCAATGAATAATAATCAATATCAACTAGTGCTTGGAAGTTGCGGAGCAGGATCAATAACTTCAAATCCGGTAACCCTTACCGTTAACGACCCGGCCAGTATTACTACACAGCCATCCAATACTGCGGCTTGCGATGGAACTGATGCAACATTTACAGTTGCAGGTGCCGGAACTTCTGTTGGATACCAATGGCAGGTTAGCACAGGCGGTCCATTCACAGATATTCCAGGTGCAACCGCTGCAACGCTTACACTAACGGGTGTAACTGCAGCAATGAACAATAATCAATACCAGGTAGTTTTGAGCAACACATGTACAGTGGCGCTTAACTCTGCTCCAGCTGTTTTAACTGTAAATCCAGCAACTTCAATAACAACACAACCTGATGCTTCAGCAATATGCGAAGGAAGTAACACTTCATTTACGGTAGTTGCTTCAAACGCTACAGGTTCTACTTATCAATGGCAGGTTAGTACAGGTGGTCCGTTTACAGATGTTCCGGGTGCAACTTCAGCCACCCTTACATTAACAGGTGTAACTGCTTCAATGAATAATAATAGTTATCATTTAGTAATCACAGGTTGTGGAAATATAACTTCAGATAATGTCGTATTAACTGTAAATGCTACACCAGTTGTAGTAATTACAGCTTCACCTTATGTGAACCTGACAACAGACCTGACTACTACACTTACAGCAAATGCAACACCACCTGCTACTACTTTTAGCTGGTATAAAAACAATGTACTTGTGCCAGGTGTAACTGGAAGTACCCTGGATGTTCACTATGCAGAATTAGGTGCATACAGCGCATCTGTAACTGACGTAAATGGTTGTTCAGGTAATTCTAATTCGATTGCAATTGCAGATTCAATTGTAAACATCGCCTTCATCTACCCGAATCCAAATTCAGGATTCTTCCAGGTAAGGTTCCAGGGCGTTGAATTCAACGGATTACCGAGGATCATTACCTTGTTTGATGGAAAAGGCGCAAGGGTTTTACAACAATCATACGCTACAGTAACTTCATACCAGGTGATGGATGTACACGCTGAGAAATTAAGCAGGGGCATTTATGCATTGATACTTTCTGATGCTTCAGGGAAAACCCTTGGCACCGGCAAAGTCATTATCAGGTAATAAAAAGCTATTCCAGGCAACCAAATAACAATGAACTATAAACAAAGCTGCTCCCCTATAGGAGCAGCTTTTTATTTAAGCTCATTTAATTCCCACATATCATTTTTTTCTTAAAAAAAAGCTGTAATTTTCCCCGAAACTTATTAATACACGCACATATTAATCGTTTAGTAATTGTAATGCTTTTATAATTTAATTTTTTGTTTAGAGGTTTAGGAGTTTAGAAGGCCATTAATTTTTATGCTACGAATTATTTCTAAACTTATAAATTTTATAAACTATAAGGCTTGCACTTAAATTCTTTACTAATTATAAAACTATAATACATCTTCACCTGCTTAAAAATTCATTTCCATTTACAATCAATTTAAATTTATTTTTTGCACCAGTGTAAGGTAATTCCTATGCTGCGCAACTTTTTACACCGGATCTATAATTATTAATACACGTTATGAAAAAAAATCTACTCCTGATCATTGCCTTGCTTTTCGCTTATTTTCTTAAAGCTCAAACAAATGACAAGTTTGAAGCAATGCAACTTGTTACAAAAAACAGTGCCGCCATTGGTTTAACAAACCAGGGCCTGGCTAATTGCATTGTAAGCGATTCTTATTTTGATAAGATCGCCGGTACAAGAATGGTTTACCTGCAACAAACTTTTAAAGCCATCCCGGTTTATAACCAGTTGCTGGTACTTGCTTTTAAAAATGAAAAGCTGATATCGAAGACAGGTAGTTTTATTGGAAGCATTGATAAAAAAGCAAATGCCCAAAACGGAATTGCTGCTGTTTCACCCGAAGCTGCTGTAAAAGCGGCTATGCAAGACAGAAAGCTTTTTTCTAAAAAATTACCCATCGCAATTGCCATGGATGATTCCAAACACAAAATTGAATTTGGTGATCTTGGCGTTTCAAGACAAAATATCACTGCAGAATTAATTTGGGTTCCATTATCAGAAGGTAAAAAAGTAGTACTTGCATGGCAGGTATATATCATTCCTCAAACTACTTCTGATTATTGGATGATAAGAGTGGATGCAAACAATACCAGCATACTTGGTATGGATAATTATACTGTTTATTGCAATTGGGATTTGCCTCAGAATAAAGATATTTTTAGCAATCACATCAATAGCCGTACTGCTAATACATATCCGGAAAATAATTTATTCGATTTCAGAACCAGTCCAACGCCATTTGCGCCCGCACTAACCAATAGTCCAACTATTGTAAACAATGCAAGTTTTCGTGTGATCCCTTTCCCTGCCGAAAGCCCATTACATCCCGGAGGAGCACATGCATTGGTTGCTAATCCATGGACAATGATACCTGGAAATGCTACCAGCTTAAACTGGAACAGCAATGGTAATACAGATTTTAGTATTACCAGGGGCAACAATGTATTGGCACAGGAAGATCAAAATAATAATAATGGCACCGGCTTTTCCCCAACTTCTACAACAACCCCTGATCTTACATTTAATTTTACTCCCAACTATAATGTAGTTGCGACACAACAAACACCTGTACCAAATCAACAATTCAATATCACCAATTTATTTTACTGGAATAATCTTGCACATGATATTACTTATCAATATGGTTTTGATGAAGCATCAGGCAATTTCCAGGACAATAACCAGGGAAGAGGTGGTACGGGAGGTGATTATGTTTATGCTGATGCCCAGGATGGTGGTGGCACCAATAATGCAAATTTCTCTACACCTGGAGATGGGCAACATGGCAGGATGCAAATGTATTTATGGAATGGCAGCCCTCAAAAAGACGGCGATGTAGATAATGGTGTTGTTGTGCATGAATTCGGACATGGCATCAGTACACGCCTTACCGGTGGCCCTTCGCAATCGGGTTGTTTGGGAAGCGCTGAACAAATGGGTGAAGGATGGAGTGATTATTATTCTTTAATGTACACACAGGATTGGGTTAATTCAAATTTAAATACTGGTTTCAGTACCCCTAGGCCAATAGGAACTTACGTTATTGGACAGACCCCAACGGGTAGCGGTATCCGAAATCAAAAGTATTGTACAAATTTTGCTGTAAATAACCAGGTATATGCCGCTAGTATTTCGGGAGAATCGCATAACCGTGGTGAAATATGGTGTGCTACATTATGGGATATGACCTGGAATATTATTAACCAGGCAGGAACCATTAATCCGAATATTTATGATCCTGCAACTGGTGGTGGTAATACGATCGCACTTAAATTGGTTACTGAAGGACTTAAACTTCAACCATGCAGCCCGGGTTTCATTGATGGAAGGGATGCTATTTTACAAGCAGACCAGGTATTATACAATGGTCTTTATGAATGCGCAATCAGGGAAGCTTTCAGGAGAAGAGGTATGGGAGCTTTTGCATCACAGGGATCATCTGCCAGCGTTACAGATCAAACACCTGATTATACTTTAGGCGGAGCAAGCTTTACTTTGACACAAGGTGGTATGACCGAAGTTCCTGAAGGCGGGTTTATTACTTATACAAATACAGTAGCAACTTCTGGCTGTGCTCCTATAGCAAACTTCCTGTTAACAGATACGTTACCCCTTAACGTTACTTATGTTACAGGTGGTAGTTATAACACAACAACAAGGGTTGTAAGTTTCCCTGTGAACATGGCTGCGGCACAAAGCCAGGATTATACTTTTACCGTACAGGTAAATGCCGGCGCTTATTACCCAACTATTAATTTATTTGAAGACAACGTAACCACCGCTACTATTCCTGCTACTATATGGACAACAAATTCTTCTACAACTACCAATTGGGAAGTTACAAATGCAAGAAGCCATAGTGCCCCAAGTTCTTATTTCTCATTGGAACTGGATGTAACATCCGATCAAAAAATATATTCAACCAATTTCATTGCACTAACTGCAACTCCACCCCCATTAAGTTTCTGGCATTTGTATAACCTGGAAAGCACTTATGATGGTGGCGTATTGGAAATAAGTACAGACGGAACTGTATGGACTGATCTTCAACCCCACATTCTTACAAATGGATATACAGCTATCATGGATGCCAGTACGCTTTTAGCAGGAAGGCGTGCATGGACCGGAAGTTCCAATAACAAGTTCATCAAAACCAAGGTTGATCTGTCTTCTTATGCAAATCAAAGTGTAAAGTTCCGTTTCCGCATGACCTCTGATGTCGGTACAAACCCGGAAGGATGGTATATTGATGATATTGCTATAAAAGACCAGGCTGTTGTTGAAATGACATCCAACTTCTTCACACAGGCGGGCGTAAAAGTTGCAACAAGCGATACCATTACAATCATAACACCGCCGGCATCCTGTGCAGGTGTTACCATAACATCACAGGTGATCAATGCGAATGTGTGTGCAGGCAATAATGCAGATTTTACAATATCCGCAAGTGGAGATACCCCTACTTATCAATGGCAAATAAGCACTGATGGTGGTAATATTTTTACTGATATACCCGGTGCTACTTCAGCGGCACTATCACTTACAGGTGTTACCGCTGCTATGAATAATTATCAATACCATGTTGTTATAAGCAATGCATGTCCATCAACAATTACATCAAACAATGCAATACTTACGGTAAGCGATCCTGCAAACATTACAGCCCAGCCAACCAATTTTACTGCTTGTGCAGGTACTGATGGAAACTTTAGCATAACAGCTACAGGTACTGCTAACAGTTATCAATGGCAGGTAAGCACTGATGGTGGTAATACCTTCACAGATATCGTTGGCGCTACAGCAGCTACCTTAACACTTACAGGCGTAACAGCAGCTATGAATAATAATCAATATCATGTTATTGTATCAAGCTGCAACCCAACTACGCTTACTTCAACCAATGTAATACTTACGGTAAACAGCCCTGCTTCTATTACTGCACAGCCCGTAAATGTAACTGCATGCGTAACCACGGATGCAACATTCACAACACAGGCTGTTGGAACAAACGTAACCTATCAATGGCAGGTGAGTACAGATGGAGGCATTACTTTTACAGATATACCTGGAGCAACTGCCGCAAGTCTTACGATCAGTCCTGTTACTGCAGGTGTAGACAACTACCAGTACCATGTTGTGATCAGTAATATTTGTACAGCTTCGATCATTTCTTCAAATGCAACACTAACGGTAAGCAATAACGCCAGTATTACTACACAACCAGTTAATACTACTGCATGTGAAGGCAGCAATATATCGTTCCCTGCCACAGCATCCGGAACCGGTTACCAATGGGAAGTAAGTACAGATGGTGTTACATTTATTCCTGTTACGGGAGCTACAAATCCAACACTGAACCTTTCTGCTGTTACCATCGCAATGAATGGTAATCAATACCACCTGGTAGTATCAACCTGCGGACCTAATGCTGTTATTTCAAATAATGTAACATTAACCGTTGTTAGCCCTGCGGCAATTGCATCGCAACCAGGCAACGAAGATCTTTGTGAAGGAAGTAATGCAAGCTTCACCGTTAGTACAACCGGAACTGCTATCACATACCAATGGGAATTTAGTACCGATAACGGTGTTTCCTATAATCCTGTTCCAGGTGCTACTGCAGCTACTTTAAATCTTACAGCAGTTACCGTAGGAATGGACGGTTATCTTTACAGGGTTGTTTTAAACAATTTCTGTACAGTGAACTTTACTTCTACTGCCGCTGTACTTAGAGTGAGTTTAGCTACAGCAATTAATACACAGCCGGCAGACCAGGGTGTTTGTGAAGGTGCTGATGCAAACTTTACCATTGCAGCTACAGGCACAGCTACGGGCCTTACCTACCAATGGCAGTTAAGCACTGATGGAGGTACCAATTTTAGTAATATCAGTGGATCAACAAATGCCACATTAACACTAACAGGAGTTACTCCTTCTATGAACAACAACAGGTACCGTGTAATCGTATCTGGTTGTAATGATCTCACATCAACCGGAGCTTTGTTAACGGTTAACTCATTACCCCTTGTAACGATCAGCGTTTCTCCTTATGTAAACATTACTACAGACCTGACAACAACACTTACGGCAACGGCTAACCCGACTGCAACTACTTTCAGTTGGTTTAAGAATGACGTACTTGTTGCAGGAGCTACAACTAATACGCTCGATGTTCACTATGCTGACCTGGGTGCTTATAAAGCTTCTGTTACTGATGGAAATGGTTGTACCAATTTTTCAAACATCATTACCATTGCTGATTCTGTTGTAAACATTGCATTCATCTATCCAAATCCTAATACAGGATTCTTCCAGGTAAGATACCAGGGTGTTGAATTTAACGGGCTACCAAGGATCATTACCT
Organism: Ferruginibacter sp.; assembly: GCA_039934735.1. GTDB lineage: Bacteria > Bacteroidota > Bacteroidia > Chitinophagales > Chitinophagaceae > Ferruginibacter. The sequence continues at coordinate 7,601 of JBDTLP010000132.1, forward strand.
TGTTTGATGGAAAAGGCGCAAGGGTTTTACAGCAATCATACGCTACCGTTACATCATACCAGATCATGGATGTACATGCAGAACATTTAAGTTCTGCTGTATACGCATTGATCCTTTCCGATGCTGCGGGCAAAACGCTTGGAACGGGGAAAGTTATTATTAGAAGATAAACGTTCATTAATATAAATGCAAAAAGCCATTCTTAATTGGAATGGCTTTTTTTTATTAGAACCATATTTCTGGTTGGGTTCTCTAGTAGAAATGTGCAATATTCAATAAAGAAATCTTATCAACAGGTTAAAACCCGTTGTTATAATATTGGCTGAGACTACGCTTCTTTATCTATAACTGTGAAACAGCAGTTTAATAAATCATCCTTAATCAGTTTCATACATCATGTGTCATTAGCTGCTTGTCGAAGGGGATTTTTATTGTTAACCTGGCTACAATAAGCCAAGCCTGACAACTTTTTTTCTGGCACAGCTTTAATCTAATTGGTATTAAAAATATTCTTTACATCTTTTGTATTTTTTTTGCTTTGCGTGAAATGAGGCTTCGATTTCACGCAAAGCAAAAAAGAAAAGCAAAGAATGATAAGCCAACTATTTGAACCCAGCAAAGAGTTTGCTCTTAATCCCCGCCTTGGTTAGCGCGCTGCCGTGGTTCGTGCCTCACGAACCGCAAAGCCACAATTATCACAAACCATCAAACACAGTATAAAGGTTGTTCAAAAAACCAAAATCATCAACTCGGATAAACCGGTTCGTGAAGCCACGAACGGCATCGCACGAACAAATGCTAGGGCTAAGTCTTGATCTATCTTTTATTTTATAATACCATCGAACTAGCAATAGCCCAGGAATCGAAAATGCTAAGAACAAAATTCCTATTTGTAATAACAAATTAATTATGGTTATTTCGCTCAAATCTCGTTTTGTAAAGATTCTATATTCTAATGATTGTAAAGTTGCAATACTTATTGAAAAAAGCACAACAAGGATATACCCCTTTCTTATCATTGTTGTTTTCATAACTTTTTTGTTTTATATATCTTAACTGATTTTTTATTTTGGTATGAAAGGAGGAATTATTTCCCTCGCCGTTCGTGCCTCCGAACCGCAAAGCCAGAAACCCTTGTCTAAACTACCTTTGAAAATACCACCAACACGATTGGAACACTACCAATTCCACATCGTCAAAAATATTAATCTCTATCTTTTTTGTTTAAATTTATGTGTATACCATGCGTGCCATTTTTTCAAATCACCTTCTGTAAAAGAAAGCCTACCGAAATATGTAGTTTTGCCGGATGACAAAATTTTTGTCATACTTTCCATATGCTTAACACAATTTATACAGGTATGTAGTTGCTCATTTTGATCAGCGGCTACTAAAGAATCCATAATTCGGAAGTAATATTTAAATTCCGCTTTCTTATCGTTTGTGTTAATATAATAAGTTTGACCATAAGTGAAGTTAGATCCAATTATGGCAAGAATTATCAACAAGAAGAAATGGTTTGCTTTTCTCATAATTATTACAATTTTTGTTTTACTTCCTCTGTAATAATAATATCTGTTATATTATTCTTTTCCATAACAAAATTCACCTCGCCGTGGTTCGTGCCTCACGAACCGCAAAGCCACAATTATCACAAACCATCAAATACAGTATAAAGGTTATTCAAAAAACCAAAATCATCAACTCCGGTTTCATAAAATTTAGCTGATGAATAATAGTAACTAATATCATCCTTTGCCAAACTCCATTTGCCTCTTGCCGGGTTACAATTAATATAATCTAATTTTTGTTGTGCTACTTCACGGCTGTATATCTCAACCCCCAATGAATCTCTTTGCCATATCTCATGTTTCTTATTCGTCGCTTCTACTTTATATAAATGTAATTTATTTTCTTCTTGTAAAATTTCTCTAAACTTATGTGCTGTATATTTCATAAAACTTCCTTTCGGTAATTCCTTTCCATTTAAGATATGCTGCTGCCAGATAAAATGTAAATGGTTGAGCATAAGTACAAAACCATACATCGTTATTTTCTTTTCATCAGAAAGTATTTTTAAATAATCAATGATGATGCCTTTCATTTTATCTTCTTGTAGTAAAGTGTACCACTTATGGATAGTCGCTGTCCAAAAATATATCTTACCTAATGAAGTATGCGATTTTCTTTGTTGTGTTATCATAACTCAAGCTATTATTGTCAATTACAATAGCCTAAGTGTTTTCCTCAGATATTAATGCTTTTTTTCACGCAGGGCTGCTTGTTTTAAGGTCGTAGCTTTGCGGTTCGTGAAGGCACGAACCGCGGCAGCCCACTAACAAAGGCGAGAGGCTTCGATTTCACGCAAAGCAAAAAAGAAAAGCAAAGAATGATAAGCCAACTATTTGAAATCAGCAAAGAGTTTGCGCTTAATCTACCTAATTCTATTTTCAAAAGAGAAACAGAAAAAATCATAGCATGTATTTTCCCGAACATCGAATATTGTACGTTGAATTTTGAAAATTAATACCACAGAGCCAAAACCTTCACAAAGCCACCAATAAAAAAAAGGCCCCACATACCTGTGAGGCCTAATCGCTAAATAAATTATAGAATTATCTAAGTCTTTGAATATATTCATTACTCTTAAACTGCTTCTTCACATCATTCAGTTCTCTCAACACAGTTGCATCGATCAATATGTTACCAAGTTCAAGTTTAAATCCTCCGATCAGTTCATCTGCAACCACGGCTTCCAGTTCAATATTCTGAACAGTAGTATTTGCCCTGATCTTACTCATGATATTTTGTTGTACTTCTGCACTCATCGGTATTGCTGTAGTAAGTTTTACCTGGTGAATGTCTTTCAGTTTATTATACTGATCAATAAATGCATGGGTGATCTGTGGCAATACATTTTCCCTTGCTTTGCGAATCAATAATTTTATAAATGAAGCAGTAAGATTGCTAACTCTTCCTGTAGTGATTGATTCAATGATCTTTTCTTTCTTATCCGGATTGATAACCGGGCTAAGAAATACTGCAGTGAAATCAGGATTTGATTTAAAAACAGAAGTCAAAAATTTCATATCAGCATGCACAGCGTCCAACTGGTTTTGCTCAATAGCTAAATCCAGTAAACTTTTTCCGTACCTGCCTGCTAATCTTGGATTGTTCATTGTTAAAAAAGCTTTTAGCTGTTAGCTGCAAGCTGTGAGCCAGGCATAATTAATTGTGGCTCTCAACTTATCACTTATCGCTTTACGTAATTTAATGTAACCTCATTTACTAATTGCTTTCACTTATGCGTTGATGCATTGGCTAACAGCTGACAGCTATCAGCTAATAGCTTTCCCCTTAATTTAATTTAATCTCTTCTGCTAATTGTTTAATGTAATTCTCTTGCTCAGATTTATTAGACAATTCTTTTCTCAATACTTTTTCGCTTACTTCAATAACCATTTTACCAACCTGGTTTTTGATATCAGTAAGCGCTGCCATCTTTTGATTCTGGATAGAAGCATTTGCATCTGTAATGATCTTTGCTGCCTGTATTTTAGCATCTTCTTTAGCATCATTGATCATTCTATCTTTGATCTCTTTGGCTTCTTTAAGCATCATCCCTCTTTCTTCTCTTGCAGCAACCAGCAATGCTTCGTTCTCGCTTTTTAACTGCGACATTTCAAATCTTACTTTTTCAGCAGTAGCAATTGAATCTGCAATATTTGCTTCCCTGTCATTCAATCCTTTTAAGATAGGTTTCCAGGCATATTTTTTCAGGATAAGCAATACGATTAAAAATGCGAGGATGGTCCAAACGATGAGGCCTAAATGCGGTAATAAAAGATCCATGGTGAGTTATGAATTATGAATTATGAATTATGAGTTTGTTCCCAGGAACTACCACTCTTTTATTTATTATTAGATTTTAATTGATAAGCATTCCTAAAATTCTAAACAAAAAGTTTCAACTCCAAATACTTACTAATTACTAAACTTTTTAAAAGTATTACTGCATCCTCCGTCCTGTACTTCGGATGCAGTAATGATGTTGTGCAATTAGCTTTTCAATACAGCCAAAAGACCTGCGATTACTGCGAAAAGGGCAACACCCTCTACGAATGCAGCAGTCAGGATCATGTTTGCACGAATGTCGTTAGACGCTTCCGGTTGACGGGCAATCGCTTCAACGGCGCCCTTTCCGATTTGTCCGATACCGATACCGGCTCCGATTGCAGCAAGACCTGCACCGATCGCTCCACCCATGTGTGAAAGTCCGATCTCTGCATGTGTCGGGGTCTGCAACAGAATGTTTAATAAATCCATGATTCGTGTTTTTATTATTAGAAAAAAAATTGAATACTAAATGGTAGAGATCACTTCGTGCGTATGTCCGTCAACGTCATTATGCCCACCTTCAAATGATTGCCCGATAAATACAGCCGTTAAATTGGTAAATATAAATGCCTGGATAAACGCAACCAATATCTCAATAAAATAAATAAATACAGTAAACAAAATTGATACAGGTGAAAATCCCCATCCTGCACCTTTATTCATTTCACCGAAAATAAATATCAATGAAACGAAACTTAATATTATGATATGCCCTGCTACCATGTTTGCAAAAAGACGTATGATCAGTGCCGCAGGTTTAATGATAAAAACACCCGCAACTTCCACTGGTATTAAAATAACTTTTACAAGGAAAGGAACTCCCGGAGGCCAGAAGATATGGCCCCAGAAATGTGAGTTTGTACTAAATAAAATAACGATCAGCGATATGATACCCAATACCGCTGTGAAGGCTGTATTACCGGTAACATTTGCAGAACCAGGTATCAATCCAAAAAGATTATTGATAAG
>JBDTLP010000133.1:0-12266 GCA_039934735.1 Ferruginibacter sp.
AAAAAAAGTTAAATACATAGAGAGATTGCTGTTGATTTTTAGAGTTTACACCTTTTGGAAAGGTGTAAACTCTAAAAATCAACAGCAAGTGAAAAAAAGAGTGAATCAGTGGCAATAGATGGTTTTGAGTTGTTAGATTTGTAGCCCATTCTTAATTATTATTAATATAATCATATGAATTTAAATTTTGTAACACGTATCGGAACCGAAGTAGAAGAAATAAAAACCGCCGGGCTTTTTAAAAATGAACGCATCATCAGCAGCGAACAAGGCGCAGAAATCATCGTAAATGGAACAACTGTTTTAAACTTTTGCGCCAATAATTACCTCGGTCTTTCTGCGCATCCAAAAGTATTGGAAGCTGCGAAAAAGTATATCGATTACCGTGGTTATGGAATGAGCAGTGTAAGATTTATTTGTGGTACCCAGGATATTCATAAACAGCTTGAAAAAAAACTGTCAGATTTTTTAGGAACAGAAGATACCATTTTATATGCCGCAGCTTTCGATGCCAATGGCGGTGTTTTTGAACCCTTGTTCAATGAACAGGATGCTATTATCAGTGATGCACTCAATCATGCATCCATTATTGATGGTGTTCGTTTGTGTAAGGCTCAGCGTTACCGTTATGAGCATAACAACATGACTGATCTTGAAGAAAAATTAAAAGAAAGCGCCAGCTTACGTAGCCGTATAATCGTTACGGATGGTTCATTCAGTATGGATGGAACCATTGCACAACTTGATAAGATCTGCGACCTGGCAGATAATTACGATGCCATTGTAATGATAGATGAGTGTCATTCTTCTGGCTTCATTGGCAAGACAGGACGTGGCACTCATGAGTACAGGAATGTAATGGGCAGGATCGATATCATCACAGGGACATTAGGAAAAGCACTCGGTGGTGCCAGCGGTGGTTTCACATCAGGAAAAAAAGAAATTATTGAAATGCTTCGTCAAAGAAGTCGTCCTTATTTATTTAGTAATACGGTTGCACCAAGTATTGTAGGTGCATCTATTGCTGTATTGGACATGTTAAGTACAACAACAGAACTAAGGGATCAACTTGAGTCCAACACAAAATACTTCAGATCGAAAATGACAGAAGCTGGTTTTGATATAAAGCCCGGTGACCATCCAATTGTTCCCATCATGCTTTATGATGCAACGCTTGCGCAAAATTTCGCTGCAAAATTATTGGATGAAGGTATTTATGTGATTGGATTCTTTTTTCCTGTTGTTGCAAAAGGACAAGCACGCATTCGAGTTCAATTAAGTGCGGCACATGAGCAAAGGCATTTGGATAAAGCGATTGCAGCATTTACTAAAATTGGAAAAGAGTTAGGTGTATTGAAACCAGTTGCTAATAAAGTATAATCACGAATTCTTATAAAATAAAATTTGTCAGTACAATAATTTTTTAAAGCATTATCTAAAAGACGAATCGTACTTTTTATTTGTTTATTACAGCGAATAAAAATACATAGCTGAGTATTTTATCTCATTTTTGTCTTTCAACATTAATTCAAACATTTTCCATTTTGAAAAAACTATTATTTTTACCCGCTTTATTATTTACAATCATTTGTATTTCACAGGTAAAATCGCCTGAAGCATTTTTAGGTTATAAGATTGGCAGTCGTTACACGCCACATTATAAAGTTGTCAGTTATTTTCAATACATCGCTCAAAATGCAACTACTTCTGTAAAGCTTCAGCAGTATGGCGAAACAAATGAGCATCGTCCTTTATACCTCACTTTTATTTCATCACAGGAAAACATAAGCAACCTCGAAAATATTCGTCTCAATAATTTACGCCTGGCTCATTTGTCAAAAGATAAAATGATGCCTGTTGAAAATACACCTGCTATTGTATGGCTCAGTTACAATGTACATGGCAATGAAACATCTTCTTCAGAAGCTGCCATGCTTACTTTATTTGCATTGGTTGATCCTGCCAATGCACAAACAAAAGAATGGCTAACGAATACAGTCGTTATTATTGATCCTTGTTTAAATCCTGATGGAAGAGAACGTTATATCAATTGGTTCAACAGTGTTGTTGGTGATACCTACAATCCTGAAAACATTGCCCGTGAACACCGAGAACCCTGGCCCGGAGGCAGATCCAATCATTATAATTTTGATCTTAACCGCGACTGGTGCTGGCAACGTCAAATAGAAAGCCAGCAACGTGTTGCACAATACAGCCAATGGATGCCACAGGTGCATGTTGATTTTCATGAACAAGGGGTGGATGAACCTTATTATTTTGCTCCTGCCGCACAACCTTATCATGAAGTACTTACAAAATGGCAGAGAGATTTCCAGGTTACGATTGGAAAAAACAATGCAAAATATTTTGATAAGAATAACTGGCTTTATTTCACAAAAGAAATTTTTGATCTTTTATATCCTTCTTACGGTGATACGTACCCGCTTTACAATGGATCAATCGGTATGACGTACGAACAAGGAGGCGGACCAGCAGGCGGCCTGGGTGCAACCACGAACGATGGTGACACACTTACTTTATACGATCGGGCACTTCATCATTATACAACAGGCTTAAGCACTATTGAAACTGCATCTTTAAATGCAACCAGTCTTGTAACAGAATTTCATACATTTTTTAATGATGCAGTCAATGGTTCTATTGGTGAATACAAAACCTATATCATTAAAAACAGTCCGAATGATGCCGAAAGAATTAGTTCCCTGATAGAACTTCTTAATAAAAATAATATTCAATATGGCACTGCAACGGGCAGTGGAAAAGGTTATAATTATTACAATAAAAAAGAAGAAGTTTTTAGTATTGAATCAGGCGATCTTGTTATTAGCAGTTTACAACCAAAAGCTACATTGGTAAAAGTATTATTTGAACCGGAAACAAAACTGGTAGATTCTGCAACGTATGATATTACTGCATGGGCGCTACCTTATGTTTATGGATTAAATGCATATGCAACAAAACAAGTGATCAATGCAAAGCCTGGAAAAGTATTGCCAGATCCTGTAAAGAATGAAGCAACAGATTCATACGCATATATTATCCGCTGGCAGGGAATTGCATCTGCAAAAACAGTTGCTGCATTATTATCAAAAAATATCAGGCTGCGTTTTTCTGAAACTCCTTTTATGATAAATGGCCAGTCTTTTGACAGGGGCTCAATCATCATTCTAAAAAAAGGAAACGAAAAATCGGGTTTAGCATTATGGCAAATTGTTGCTAATGCATGCAATGATAATAATATTAAAATGATTGCTGCAAATACAGGGATGGTTGATAAAGGTTTTGATTTTGGAAGCTCTTATGTTCGTATTTTAAATGCACCACGTGTTGCCATGCTTACTGGTGATGAAGTAAATCCAAATGCCGCAGGTGAAATATGGTTCTTCTTTGAAAAGGAATTGAATTATAAGATCACATTGATCAATGCAAATGATTTCAACCGTATTGATCTGACTAAAATTGATGTATTAATTCTTCCTGATGGCAGGTATAAATTTTTAAACAATAAGGATAACGCCGACAGGTTTCGTCAATGGATAGAAGCTGGCGGAAGGGTCGTTGCATTGGAAAGGGCTGTATCGCAAATTTCAAAACAGGATTGGAGTGCGATCCATTCAAGAAATATGGGCGATTCTGCCAATGGCATAAACAAAGAATCTTACCAGTTATTATTAAATTATGATTTCAGGGAAAGAGATGCACTTTCCAATAATAATCCAGGCGCCATTTTTAAAGTAGATGTTGACAATACGCATCCGCTGATGTTTGGGTACCCTAAATATTATTACACATTGAAAATGGATAATACCGTCTATGAATTTATAAAAGAAGGCGGTTGGAATGCAGGTGTTATCAAAAAAGAAAATCAATTATCAGGATATGTTGGTTCAAAATTGAATCCCAAATTAAAAGATGGTTTATTGTTTGGCGTACAGGAACTTGGTAATGGTTCAATCACATTTTTAACTGATGATATTATGTTCCGTGATTTTTGGGAAAATGGAAAGTTGATGTTTTGTAACGCTGTATTCTTTGTAGGACAGTAAATCAATGAGCCAATTTGGAAATTTGAAGATTTGGAAATGAGGACTTCCTGAATTTGAAGTTTATTATATTTTAATTCTTTGATTTTAAATTAGCTTTATATCTCCAAATTTTCAAATTGGCTAATTTCCAAATTAATTATGTCTCAAACTTCAGAAACCTTTATAGCAAAGAGTAGCGTTAAAGCCGCCGACCTTGAGCACAGGAGAAAAATCAATTTTAATATTGGAAGATACAATGCTGCAGTTCCGCAGGGTAAATCACAATTTGAAAATATCGAAATTGCCAGGGAAAGAGCAAAGAATACAAAATGGCGGGCCATCGAAAAACTTGATCAGCAACTGGAAGATTTTGAATTGAATTTCACAAGACGTGGTGGCAAAGTTTTATGGGCAGAAAATACACAGCAAGCCATTGATGAGATCGTAAAAATTTGCGAAGCAAAAAAATGTAAAACACTTGTAAAAAGCAAGAGCATGGTTACCGAAGAGATCCATCTCAATGAGGCAATGAAAGAACATGGCATCGAAAGTATTGAAACAGACCTGGGCGAATACATACAACAGTTAGACGGTGAAGCTCCTTATCATATTGTAACACCAGCGATGCACAAAAGCAAAGAAGACGTTGCAAAACTATTTGCAGAAAAATTAGGCACTGATCCAAAACTCACACCCGAACAGCTTACGCTTGTTGCAAGAAATATTTTAAGAGAAAAATATGTGCAGGCGGAAGTTGGAGTAACAGGCGCTAATTTTATCATCAGCGATATTGGTGCTATTGCCATAACAGAAAATGAAGGCAATGCAAGACTAAGTTGTTCATTTCCAAAAACGCACATTGTAGTTGTTGGCATTGAAAAAATGATACCTTCTGTTACTGACCTTGCTTTGTTCTGGCCATTGCTAAGCACTTTTGGTACAGGCCAAAAAATAACTGTTTATAATACCATCGTCAGTGGCCCGCGTCAACCAAATGAAGCAGACGGGCCAGATGAAATGTATGTGATCTTACTTGATAATGGGCGTACAAATATTTTACAAAATCCCAAACAAAGAGAGAGCCTTTATTGTATTCGTTGCGGTGCCTGCCTGAATGCATGTCCTGTTTATAAAAATATTGGCGGGCATGCTTATGGTGCAACTTATAGCGGGCCAATCGGCAGTGTTATTACACCAAATCTACAGGGCATGGAATCGTTTAAGCATTTAAGTTATGCTTCTTCTCTTTGTGGAAATTGTACAGAAGTATGTGCAGTAAAAATTAACCTCCATGAATTGCTATTGGAGAACCGCCATGAATCTGTTGAAGAAGGCCACAGCACGTTTACTGAACGCATGGCCTGGAAAATCTGGAAGATTGCCAGTCTTAAAAGAGGTATGATGAATTTGGGCAATGGCAATTTGAAAAATAAAGTTGTGAACGGCTTATTCAAAGACTGGACAAAACATCGGGGCGATTTGGATTTTAGTAAGAAGACATTTAACGAGCTTTGGAAGGAAAAGTCGAAAGGAATTAAAAATTAAGAATTAAGTATTAATTGGTTTTTTGATTGTTGTAATTCTTTATTCTCATTCGCAGCTTTTGGTTTGTGTAATAGTTGTTTTCAGTCGCCGTGGTTCGTGCTTCCACAGTCGTCGTGGTTCGTGCTTCCACAATTGCCGTGGTTCGTGTCCCCACGAACCATTAAAGAGTTAAAAAACATGATTAACCCATTAATTTTTAATTCTTAATTTTTAATTTCAACTGCTGTGGTTCGTGAGGATACGAACCACGGCAATTTGAAACATCCTAATTCCTTTAAAAACTACAAACAGGAAATAGTTAAAAAAAATGATCTTAATCTACGCACATACCTCCACCAGGCGTTTACAATACATTTGTAAATTCATCTTCAAAGAACAACTCGGTATTGCGTATAGCCTGACTATTGATGCAGAAAGTTTCAAAGATCATGATGGGCCAAAAATAAATCATAGCAATACAAAATTTGATTCGGCATTTAATATTACGCCACATGAAATTCTTTTTGAAAAAAATATTAAAGAACAATCCATTAAATGTTTTGAAGTAAACGGGCATAAAGCTTTTTTTAAAAATGCAAGCGGAGATTTTCCCTTCGATGTTCTGGCCGCCAGTTTTTATTTACTTAGCCGTTATGAAGAATACCTGCCTCATCAAAAAGATATGTACAACAGGTATGCTCATGAAAACTCATTGGCATTTAAAGAGGATTTTTTAAATATTCCTCTTGTGAATATATGGCTGCATGATCTTTTAAAAAAACTGACAGCTGCATTTCCAACAATGGTATATCAACTGCCTAAGTTTACATTTTTACCAACTTATGATATTGACATTGCCTGGTCATATAAACACAAAGGCTTTTTTAGAAATTTTGGCGGGTTTATAAAAAAGCCTTCTTTAGAAAGATGGAGTGTATTGGCGGGTTTTAAAAAAGATCCATTTAATTGTTATGATTATTTGAATGCCTTGCACAAGGAATATAATCTTGAGCCTATTTATTTTTTCCTGGTTGCCACATCAAAAAATAATTATGATAAAAATATTTCCCCATTTGCGAATGCGATGTGGCAGCTGATCAGGCAACATGCTAAAAAGTATGATATTGGCCTTCATCCCTCATGGAAGAGCAATGAAAACACAGCGTTATTAAAAAAAGAAAGAAAGATTATTGAAGATGCGAGCCATGTGCATGTTGTAAAATCACGTCAACATTATATAAAATTCAATTTGCCCGATACCATGGAAAAACTGGTTGAAGCTGGCATTGAAAATGATTATAGCATGGGTTATGGAAGCATCAATGGTTTCAGGGCTTCTGTTGCTTCCTCATTTTATTGGTATAATCTGAAAAAAGAAATGATCAGCAGGCTGGTAATACATCCTTTTTGTTTTATGGATGCCAATAGTTATTATGAACAAAAATTAAATGCTGATGATGCATACAAGGAAATGATACATTATTACGAACAATGTGAAAAAATAAATGGAACCTTCATCAGCATTTTTCACAATAATTTTTTAGGTACTGACAATCAATTTATACGATGGAAAGAAATGTATAGCCACTTTATATCTCAGCTTCAACGATAATTTTTTCTTCGCTTCCTTTTTTAATGCTATAATTAACCAGGTACACACCAATCAGTGTAACAATTGCGCCCCATAAAATATTGATGGTTAATTTTTCCTTCAACACAAATGAGGCAAGTACCATGGCCACTAATGGATTGAAATAAGCATACAGCGACGCAATGGCTGCAGGTAATTTTTTCATTGAGTAAATGAAAGCTGCAAATGATATTAATGATCCAAATATTACAAGGTAAAAAATAACCATCCATGTTTTTATTGAAATAGCAGAGAATGAAACTGTAGGTTGTGTTGTCTCAGCAGCTATTAATAAAAAGAAAGAACTCATCAGCATTTGCCAGCCACTTCCATAGTATGGATCAATGGCTTCTTTGTTGCGTGTAAGAAAAACAGTTCCAAAACTCCAGGACAACATCGCAATTACAGAAAAAGATAAGCCAATGATAAAAAAATGGTCAGCCCCATGAAAAGCATGTTCATAAAATACAATACCCACCCCCGTTAGTCCAAGAAAAAGTCCAATGAAAGTAATAATATTAAGTTGTTTGCTTTTATAAAACACCCTTTCAATGATTACTACACTTAATGGGTATAATGCGCCAATCAAACAACTTAATCCTGTAGGAATATATTTGAGGCTCCAGGTACTTAATCCATTTGCAATTACAAACATCAGGATTGCCATAACCAACAGCCAACGGAATTGCCTGGCAGTTGGCAATTTGTATTTCCTATACAACATAAAAAATCCAACAAAGCAAGTTCCAGCAATGAACTGGCGGATATAAGCCATTTGTAATGCAGGGATTTCATTTACACCGATCTTACTTACAACCCAGGTTGTGCCCCACAAAATACTTGTTGTTACAAGTGCAATATATCCCTTGCCAGCTGCTTTCATTTTTTTTTGCTTATCTATTAGTTCTTTAAACCGCCTTCGACAAGCTCAGGCTGACAAATTTTTGTATTGATAGCTATTGTCAGCCTGAGCTTGTCGAAGGCGATTTGTCAAGTGTGATCAAAAATAAGCGAAATATCTTCTAGTGCTTAAAATGCCGCATGCCCGTTATCACCATGGCAAGATTTTGTTGCTTACAATATTCTATTGAATCGGCATCCCTGATAGAACCACCAGGTTGAATAAAAGAACCAACACCAGCTTCATGGGCAATCTTCACACAATCATCGAATGGAAAAAATGCATCACTTGCAAGCACTGCTCCATTAAGATCAAAATTAAATTGTGCTGCTTTTCCGATGGCATGTTTCAATGCATCGATGCGGCTTGTTTGTCCGCAGCCCTTTCCAACTAATTGATTATTTTTTACCAATGCAATGGCATTGCTCTTAAGATGTTTGCAAACAATATTTGCGAAAAGCATTTCTTTTTTTTCTGTTTCTGTTGCTTCTCTTCCGCCAACTTCTTTCCATTCTAGCACATTTCCTTCATCAACCTGTTGCATTAAAATACCATTCAATAAAGACCTTGATTGTTGCTTAGGCAATTCAACATTTTTCAAATTCAGCAATATTCTATTCTTCTTCGATTTTAAAATGGCAAGCGCATCTTCGTCAAAAGAAGGCGTTATCAAAACTTCAAAAAATAATTCATTGATGGCAGTTGCTGTTGCTGCATCTACAGGTCCATTGCAAACAAGTACACCACCGAATGCACTTTCAGGATCACCTGCCAAAGCATGATCCCATGCGGCTTTGAGTGTATTCCTTACAGAAATGCCGCAAACATTTGTATGTTTTATAATTGCAAAAACAAATTCATTATTTACAGTTGCAAGATCAAACTCTTTTATAATTTGTATAGCTGCATCAACATCCACTAAATTATTATACGACAATTCCTTTCCGTGTATTTGGGTGAAAAGTTGTTTCAGGTCGCCATAAAAACTTGCAGCCTGGTGTGGATTTTCACCATAACGTAACAATTTTTCTTCCCTGTTGAATGCAGTTGGAAAATCTGTTTGATGAAAATAATTTGAGATCGCATTATCATAAGATGAACAAACATCAAATGCTTTTACTGCAAAGAAGCGACGTTGTTCAAGTGAAGTTTCGCCTTTATGTTGTTGTAATATTTCTTCCAGTAAAGCATAATCGTTTTTTGCAGCTACAACCAAAACATCACGATGATTCTTAGCCGCAGCTCTTATCATTGATGGCCCGCCGATATCAATCTTCTCAATGATCAATGCTTCTTCAGAAGTTGTTCTTACTGTTTCTTCAAATGGATACAGGTCAACAATCACAAGGTCAATTTCAGGAATTTGGTATTCCTTCATTTCCTGTAAATGTTTTTCATCATCCCTTCTTCCCAGAATAGCGCCGAATACCGAAGGATGAAGCGTTTTAACCCTTCCTCCTAAAATAGAAGGATAGCTCGTTAGCGATTCCACAGGCACGCAGGGAACATTTAATTTTTCAATGAATTGTTGTGTACCACCTGTACTGTAAATCGTGATACCAAGGTTGTGTAATTGCTGAACAATATTTTCAAGGCCATCCTTATAAAAAACGGAGATCAGTGCTGATTTAATTTTCTTCATAAAATTCTCCTGCCGGCAGTTGGTTTTAAGATTAAAAAATATTGGGGCAATCGTCATTCAATATCTAAAATAAAAGCTCCATTTTCAGGTATTGAAAAGTAAGGCAAAGCTAATCTTTCGCATTCTTTTTTCCAGCCTGCAATTTTCCACAAACTATTAGACGCATCAAAAACCACAATGGTTGGTTGTAAGGCTTCAACAAGGTCGATTATTTTTATATGAGGGTTTTTAGAGATGAGTAGAATATCAGTTTTAAGTTTATTTGTTTCGGGCATGAAATGAATAGCCGAATCGATGATGATCATCTTCTTTCCAAAGAACTGGTATTCCATATTTTGATAATAAAGTCCGGGCAGTTCTTTTTTAAATACATTGGCCTGCAATGCAATTCTTGCAGGTTTCAAATGAAAGTTTCGCAACAAGCCATCGCTCAACATATTGCTATCACCTTGAAAACAAAATTTATCCTGGTAAATAAAATCGATGGCTTCGTGCTTTGGCACATTATAAATGATGATCTTTTTCTGTCTTTTGATTGCAAACTTTGAATATGTTTGAAACGCAGTAAAACCAAACAAACTTATCACCGCAACGCGGAAATAAGTTTTCTTTTTATTGATCAACCATGCACAAATACTGGCCACAAAAAAATACAGTAGCCATGTTGTAAAAAGATTGGCGTAAATATTATCCATCAATGAATAAGGAAGACTGTTGCAGGTTTGAATAATAAAATTCATCAGCCATACAAGCCAACCTGTTATTTTACCAAGGATCATTCCAACAAAAGGAATCCATGAAAGTGCAATCAAAAATATTTCTGCAAACAGGATAACTGTCGATAGTGGTACAGCTATCAGATTCGTAATAAAAAACAAATTAGGAAACTGGTGAAAATAATAAATACAAATGGGAAACGTGATCAGTTGAGCTGCGAATGTAACAGCAAGCATGTTCCATATTTTATTTACCCAGTTCTTTTTAAAATACAGCATTTTACCAATGGGTTTTTGCAGAAAAACAATACCTATGATTGCTAAATAACTCAATTGAAACCCTACATCCCATAAAAAATAAGGATCATAACAAAGCAAAATAAATGCAGATGCTGCCAGTGAATTATAAATAGAAGTTTGTTTGAAATAATTTTTACCGATCATGATACAGGTAAACATAACGGCACTTCTAAGTACGGAAGCGGATGCACCTGTTAGCAATGAGAATAGCCAAAGGAAACTGAGAATTAAAATTACTTTCAATAGTTTTTGCTTTTTCACCCATGGAATAAAATTAAAAATCCAAACAAGCATCACATAAATAAGTCCAAGATGCAAACCAGAAATAGCAATGATGTGTACTACGCCTGCGTTGCTGTATGCCTGAACCAAATCTTTATCCAAATCCTCTTTATAACCAATCAGTAATGCTTCTGCAATTCCTAAAACATTTTTATCGCCATAAATATTTTTTTGCAAGACATGGATGATATAAGATTGAATAGAAAAAATAAATTGCTTTACAGGATTAATATTTTTATCCTTTAAAAGAACCCAATCATTCGCTTTTAAATAAACAGTATAAAATGTTTGTTGAAATGCGCCATAACGTTCATAATTAAATGCACCGGGGTTGCCTGAGTTTTTTATTCGCTGGAGATTGCCTTTAATTAAAATCTTATCTCCATATTGCAATGAAGCAACTGAACTATCTTTTGAAAAATAGACAAACAATTTTCCATCAGTAGAAACAGGTTTAGAATCATTGATCACTGTTTCTATTACAGCTTCCGTCTTATAAGATTTAGATTTTTCTGTAACGGGTTCGTTGATTCTTAACACAAGAGCACTGCTATCTTCATAATCATTTCCATACCAATCCTTATGATGCCTAACATCTTTTTGCCACGCAATAAACATGGCAAAGCACAATACAATCAACATCAATAATATTCCTTGTAAAAACTGCAACCTGAATTTTATTTCAACAGGAAGAAAATAAAATAAGATGAAAGCTGCAAAAAAGCAGGCAATAGAAATTGTTATTACAGAAATAGGGAACTGCAGATACCATTGCAAAATAATTCCAATCATCAAAGGAATGATGATCCTGCAAAACGGGGATGTTTTCCAAATGGGTATTTGGTGGAACTGCATACGCTAATGTAAATACAGCCAGGAATAAATAATTGTTGAAATAACCCTGGTGGAGTGTTTTTTTTCCGGAAGTTTAGTGTACTAATTATTTTTTAACCCGAAATAACTCATAGCGAAGAAATAAATTTAAAGAATTATTCTTTCTATTGGATGCGGTATTCATAAAAGGATCTTTATATTTTACATAGGGTTGCAATCCTATGGCATACCTGCCCCCAATTGAAAAACGCTTCCATTGGTATTGAACTTCAAATAAAATATTTATTGTATTGTAAAATTTAGCTACTACGATACCAGGATTATTTGTTATGGTAGAATTAATTAGGGTCTGCTGATTATGTCACCCGCCACATTTCATTCAAAATGGATC